>DATHSO010000166.1:0-25821 GCA_035464095.1 Candidatus Methylomirabilota bacterium
CAGGTCTGGGGGATCGTGATCGCGCCGCCCGAGGAGCTCGGCGAGGGGCTCAGCCCGCCGGTCGCCGCCGCCGCCGCCGAGCTCGAGCGGCGGATCGCCGCCTACGTCGAGGAGCGGCTGCGCGGCTGACGGCGATCGCTGTCCCTGCCGCTGTCATCGGGCACGGACGCGGACGCGGACGCGGACGCGGATGCGGGGATTACCGCAGCAGGATGGCGACGACCAGGCCGACGGCGAGCAGGGTGTTGGTGGCGAGGTTCCAGGCGACGTTGGCGCCGAGGGCGGGGATGGGTACCGGCTCGGAGGTGTCGCCGAAGGCCCAGGCCAGGGGCTTGGCGAGGAGCAGGGACGGCAGGGCGCCGAGCAGGGCCGGCCCGGGCAGCCAGCCGATCACGACGGCGGCCACGATGGCGGCCGGGGTCGCCAGAGCGGCGGCGGCGTAGACGAGGGCCGCTCCACGGCGGCCGAGGAGCAGCACCAGGTTCCTGCGGCCTCCCTGCCGGTCCGCTGGCTCGTCGGGAAACTCGTTGAGCAGCAGGAGGTTGAAGGTCATGAAGAAGGCCGGAACCGAGGCCGCCACCGCGGCCCGGCTCCAGCTGCCGTCCTGGACCAAGGCGGTGCCGAGAACCGGTCCCGCGCCGAGGCCGAAGCCGGCGGCGATCTCGCCGATGCCGAGGCGCGCCAGCACGTCGGTGTAGGCGAGCACGCACACCCCCCCGATGATCATCAGGGGCACCAGGGCGGCACCGATCCGAGTCACGAACCAGAAGCCCACGGCGAGCCCGACGGCGGCGGTGGCGAGCCCGAAGACCAGGGCGGCGCTCAGACCCATGGCGCCCGCCGGCAGGGTCCCGCTGCCCCCCGAGAACGGCGTGCGCTCGGTCTGCAGGTCGATGCCGGTCCGCATGTCGGACCACTCGTTGAGGGTGTTGACCGACATGTGCAGAGCCACCAGGCCGACCAGGGCGACCACGGAGTGAAGCCACGAGAAGTGGCCGGTCCAGGCGGCGGCAGCGCCGCCGCTCGCCACCAGGGTCGGCGGCAGCAACAGGAACGGGGCCCGCGCGACCCCGGCGAAGGCTCTCAGTTCGGCCATCGTCTCCTCCCGGCCGTCATCCTACACGCGAACACCCCGCGGCGGGATCGTTGTTCCTTCGGGAGCCGGGCCAGGACCCGGACCCGTGTCCGAACCCGCACCCGAACCCGGAGCCGGACCCGTTCGGGAGCGGGAGAGGGAGCGGGAGCGAGTTGACGGTCGCGACCGCAGGGGTGACTGTTCACTGCCACTGCCACTGCCACTGCCACTGCCACTGCCACTGCCACTGACCCGAAAAGCCCGGGCAAGGCCGGCGAGCCGCCGGCCCCACAATGCGGCACGCCGATCCGCGAGGTTCAGGGCCGGGGGTGGAGCAACCGCCAGGTCATGGCGCGGACCTGGTCGAAGAGCCTGATCGCGACCAGGGCTCGATCGGCTTCGATGGCACCTGCGCCGATGAGGAGCCTGAGGTGCGTTTCCACCTCCCTCGCGGAGCCGTACGCGATTCGCCAGTGGTAGGCGCGGTCCTTGCCGAACCGGCCCTGGCCCTCGGCCAGATTCGCCGCTACCGACGAGGCGGAGCGGACCACCTGATCGGCGAGACTCCTGAGGTGGGCGGGTAGCCGTGGGACGAGACCGATCGCGATGCCCGCGGCCTCGACGGCCTTGCGGTGGGCGGTGAGCTCGTTGCCGGTTTGCGTGTCGTGCATGGTCACCTCCGGGTCGTTCATGGCCCTTTCCCCAGTCGCTGGGGCGTTCCGGGTCAAGGGAGGTCGGGTGGGCGGGCGCCCTTGACGCGGAACGTCCCGGCGACTATCCGCCGCTCGGAACGACCCGGGGGTGACCGTGCCGGCGAACCGCGGCGGGGGACAGCGACAGGATCAGCGGCAGGTTCAGAGGCAGCGGCAGCGATCAGGGTCAGCGACCAGCGGCGCCGGCATCGACCGAATCCGCACCCGAACCCGGACCTGAAGCCGGGCCAGGGTTCATCCGCGCTCCCCGGGCCTTTCGGCGCGTCCGACGCGCCGTCGCAATTCGTCCGACGAATTGCTGCCGCTGCCACTGCGGCCCGTTTGCTAGACTCTGCCGGATGCATTGGCGCCGCCGTCTCGCTCCGCTGTTCGCCGCGGCCCTGGTGATCCAGGGTCTGGTGGCGCTGGCGCCCCACGAGCACGGCCCGGCGGTGGTGGAGTGCGCTCCGCTGGACGGTCCCGGCGAGGCGCTCACCGCTGTCGCGTCCGTCCACGCTCAGAAGGGCTGCTTCGCCTGCTCGGTTCACACGCCGGTCGTGGCCCCCGGGCCGGAGGTCGGCCCGGTGTGGACGCCGGTGCCGCAGCCCTCGAGCCCGACGCCCCACGAGCGCTCAGCACACCTGTCCGACGTCGGCGGCGCCGAGCCGCGCGGACCTCCCCGCGGTTTCTGATCGGCCTCTTCGAGATCGACCGGAAACCCCGCCGAGCGGAACGCTCGGCCGTGAATCGCGAGGAGAACAGCACATGAAGCGCACGAAGGTCGGAATTGCGACGGCGCTCGCCGCGGCGTTGGTCGCCGTGGCGGCCGCTTCAGTCGGGATCGCTGACGAGCTCGCCGTGCTCGAGGGGGTCGTCCTGTCAGCCGGCGGCGACCCGATCCCCCAGGCCGAGGTCGAGCTCGTCGAGCTCCGTTCGGCGACCCTGAGCGACCAGGAGGGACGCTTCCGCTTCGACGGCCTGCCGCCGGGCGACTACCTGCTGAGGGTCTCGAGCAAGGCCGCCGGGACGGCTGTCGAGAGGGTCGTGGTGGCTGCCGGGCAGACTGTCACCGTCACCATGGCCCTGGACAAGCTGGTCCACGCCCATGGCATCACCGTGACCGCTGCGGGCGTGGCGCGGAGCCTGGGCGAGCTCGTGCAGCCGGTGGACGTGCTCGCCGGCGACGAGCTGGTGCTGCGCAGGCAGTCGAGCCTCGGCGAGACTCTCGCCGAGCAGCCCGGGGTGACCGCCACCAGCTTCGGCCAGGGCTCGAGCCGGCCGGTGATTCGCGGCCTCGGCGCCGACCGGATCCGGATCCTCGAGAACGGCCTCGACACCGGCGACGTGTCCTCGATCGGACCGGACCACGCGGTCGCCATCGACCCCCTGGCGGCGGAGCAGATCGAGGTCGTGCGCGGTCCGGCCGCCGTGATCTGGGGCGCCAACGCCATCGGCGGCGTGGTCAACGTCCTCGACGGGCGGGTCCCCGACCGTCCCGCCACGGCGCCGGTGGCCGCGGTGGTGGAGCTGGAGGCCGGCTCCAACGCCGACAAGCTGGCCGGCGCGGCCAAGCTGGACGGCGGGGCCGGCCACTTCGCCTGGCACCTCGACGTGTACGCGCGCGACCAGGATGACTACTCCAGCCCCGCGGAGCGACCGGCGGACGAGCACGACGAGGACCACGGTCCCCAGCCGCCGAAGGACGACCACGACGAGGAGCTCGTGACCGGGACCGTCGACAACTCGTGGACCCGCGCCCAGGGCGCCACCCTGGGAGCCTCCTACGTTGCCGACCGCGGCTTCCTCGGCATCGCCTTCGGGGGTTACGACACCGAGTACGGCGTCCCAGGCCACCACCACCACGAGGAGGAGCACGGAGGGTTGAAGGAGGATCACGACCAGGACGAGGGGGTCTGGGCGGACCTCGAGCAGCGCCGGGTCGACCTCCACGGCCAGCTCGACGACCCCTTCGCCGGCTTCGAGGCCGCCAGGCTGTCGGCGGGGTGGCGTGACTACCGCCACGACGAGATCGAGGGCGACGAGCTCGGCACGCGCTTCGAAAACCGGTGGACCGAGGCCCGGCTCGACCTGGTCAACGAGGAGGCGCTCGGCTTCGCCGGGACGATGGGCCTCCACCTGGTCGACCGCGACTTCGCCGCCGCCGGCGAGGAGGCCTACGTGGAGCCCACCGACACGAGGCGCTACGGCGCCTACCTGTTCCAGGAGACCGACGCCGATCCCCTAGGCCTGCAGCTCGGGCTCCGCTTCGACCGCCAGGAGACGCAGTCGTCGGACCCGACCCTGCCCGACCGCGACTTCGGCACCTGGACCGGGTCGCTGGGCGTGGTCTTCAAGCTCGCCGAGCACTGGGGCCTGACCGCCAGCCTCAACCGGCCGGAGCGGGCGCCGACCGCGGAGGAGCTCTTTTCCGACGGCCCGCACGCGGCCACCAATGCCTACGAGATCGGCGACCCGAACCTCGCCAGCGAGGTCGGTCTCGGCCTCGAGGTCGCGCTGCGCGCCGAGCTCGGGCGCTTCGAGGCCACCCTGTCCGCCTTCGCCACCCGCTACGACGACTTCATCTACCTGGCCGAGACCGGTGAGGTGATCGGGGACCTGGAGGTGCTCCGGTTTTCCCAGGCGGACGCCGAGTTCCGGGGCTTCGAGCTGCACGGCCACTACGAGCTCCTGCACAGCGCCGACCACCACCTCCACCTGGGCTTCTCCTACGACCAGGTCGCCGCCGAGCTGCGCGACTCGGGCGAGCCGCTGCCCCGGATGCCACCGCGGCGGGGCCGCTTGGCCCTGGTCTATCTCTCCGAGCGATGGGACGCCCGGCTCGAGGGCTGGTGGGTGGACGACCAGCACCGGGTCGCCGAGCACGAGACGCCGACCGCCGGCCACCAGTTGGTCAACGCCAGTGTCGGCTACCGGATCTTCGCCGGCCGGACGGTGCACGAGCTGATCCTGCGCGGCCGCAACCTGGGTGACGAGGCGGCCTTCAACCACGTCTCGTTCATCAAGGAGCAAGCGCCCCTGCCGGGGCGGGACGTGTCGCTGGTCTACCGGCTGCTACTCTGAGCTGTCGGAGCGGGTCGGCGCCGTGCCGTCGCTCTCGAAGGGCTCGATCTGAACCACAACGTCGGCGACGTCGGGACCGCGCTTGAGCAGGCCCTCCTTGACCTCGCGGGCGATGGCGTAACCCTCGCTCACCGACAGGTCGCCGTCGACCTCCAGGTGCAGGTCGACGGCGAGCTCGGAGCCCACGTAGCGCGTGCGCAGGGCATGGGCGGCGCGGACCCCGTCGACGTCGAGGGCCAGGCGCTCGATCTCGGCGCGCTCCCTCGATGGGGCGGCGGCATCCACCAGCTGGTCGATGGCCGGCCGGAGGATGCGGAAGGAGGCGTGGAGAACGAACACCGCCACCACGATGGCGCCGATCCGGTCCACCATCAGCAGCGAGTGGTCGATCATCGCGACCCCGACGGCGATGGCCACGGGAATCGACGACAGGGCGTCGGTCCGGTGGTGCCAGGCGTTGGCCACCAGGGCGGTCGAGCGCGTGCGCTGTCCGAAGCGCCTGGTCCACTGGTAGAGGAGCTCCTTGCTGACGATGGACACCAAGGCCGCGCCGAGGGCGATCCCCGACGGCGGGATGGACGGTTTGCCGAGGGAGATCACGGCGTTCCAGCCGATGCTGACCGCGGCGGCCGCGACCATGAGGCCGATGAAGGCGGTGACCACCGTCTCGTAGCGGCCGTGGCCGTGGGGGTGGTCCTCGTCGGCGGGTGCCGACCAGTACCGGACCCCGAAGATCAGGGCGAGGTCGGTGACGATGTCGGTGGCGCTGTGGACGGCGTCGGCCACCACGGCGTGGCTGTGGCCGACGAGCCCGGCGATCAGCTTGGCCGCCGTGAGGACGAGGTTGACCAGGAGGCCGACCCACGCCGCGAAGCGGATGCGGGCCACCTTCGCCCGGCGGGCAGTATCGTCCATCACATCGGAATCATAGCATTTTTCGCATGTTGCCGCTGTCACTGTCACTGTCACTGTCACTGTCACTGCCGCTGCCGCTGCCGCCGTTCCCCGGCTCATCGGGCACGGGCACGGGTACGGGTACGGGTACGGGTGCGGAAGGGGGCTCGGGCGAGGCCACGACCCGGTCGAAGACGAGCCCGCCGTCGACCGGCCCCCAGACCTGCCGGCCGTCGTCGGCGAAGCCGCGGTCCCAGCTCACCAGGCCGTCGGCGGTGACCGCGATCTCGGAGCTCGCCCAGCTCGCCCCGCGGAGCCGGCTCGGGCACAGGGTGCCGATGGTCGAGCCCTCGACGACCTCCCCCCGGCGCCGGGCCAGGATCGAGCAGCCCGGCCGCGCGGTCAGCTCGCCGGGGGCGAGGCCGGCCAGGGGCTCGGCGAGGCGCCAGGCGCCGACCTCGTCGGCGGGCTCGGGCAGGGTCCAGATCTCGATCTCGAGGAGGCCGGGCGTCGGCTCGGCGAGGCGCAGGACCCGCTGGCGGTAGGGGCTCTCGGGAAACTCGGGGACCGCCTGCTCGAGGTAGCGCCACGGGCCGTCGGCGCGGTCCTCCCAGATCGGCGCCAGGTGGAGGTCGACCGCCGCGGTCTCGGGATCGGCGAGGGCCTGGGCGGCGGTGCTGAAGGAGCCGGTCAGCCACGACGCCAGGAGCTCGAGATCGGCGGAGCTCGGTTCGGCGCGGTCAAACAGCGCCCGCAGGCCGTCGACGGCGAGCCCGATCCGATCCGCCGCGTGGCCGGCGGTGGCCGACGCGAGGGTCTCTTCTCCGCCGTCAGCCACCTCGACGAGGGTCAGCCGGAGCACGGGCGTCGAGCTCTCCGGATGGCTCGCCGTCTCGAGGCGGAGGACGCGGCCGGCGGACCCGCGGGTGAGCGCGCCGAGCTCCAGCTCGCCGCCGGGCACCTTAAGCTCGACGCCGCGGTGGGTCCTCCAGGCCCCGTCGTCGGCGCGCAGCTCGACCACACCGCGGTAGATCGTCCCGGCGGCTTCGGGGTCTCCGTCAGCCTCCTCTGCCGGGACGACGGCCGGTGCCAGGAGGAGGAGGGCGGTGCCAACGACGGCGACGACGCAGGCGAGCGGGAAGCGTCGGGGGTCCACCTCACACCGCCTCGGAGCCCTCAGGGCCGGACCGGACCCGGGCCACGGCCCCGTCGTTGGTGGTCCGAGCCGGTTCGAGGGCCCGTCGGGGGCTGGCGAGGTCGTGCATCCGCGCATTGTAGCCTGCGAGCGCAAACGAGCCGCGGCGTTGCCGCCGCGGCCCGTGTCGGTCGCTCTCGGGCGGGCCTACTCCACGGTGAAGCCCATGAGCTCCACGGGGATGGTGCCGTTGTTGGACGCCCCGGGCGTGTCGCCGCCCGACAGCGGGTCGAAGGGGCCGATCACCCACGGACCTGTGCCGTCGGGGTCGCGGCCGGTCAGGCCGGGGGCGAACGAACCGTCCGGGCCCACCGTCGGCAGGCCGAGGTCGGTGGCGTACTCGCACTCGGTGGCGGTGGGCGGGTTCGGCTCCTCGATCAGGGCGACACCGTCCACCACCGACGCCCACGGCGTCACATCGAGGACGCAGTCGTCGTCGGTGTCGAGGTCGTCGCCGACCGCGCCGGTGAAACCGCTCACCAGGAGGTGGGTGACGTTGTCGCTGTTCTCGAAGTTGAGGTCGGTGGTGAGGTCGGCGGTGCCGAGGGTGAAGGTGGCCTCGGCCGCCACGAAGAAGCCGCTCACCGGGATGCTCAGTCCGGTCAGAGGCTCCGCCTCCTCGATCACGCCCGAGCCGCCGGTGCCGTCGCCGATGACCAGGTAGGTGAGGCCGTCGAGGCTCGCGCCCGCGGTCCCGTAAAGCTCGAAGAACTCGTCGTTGTCCGTGCTCGGCTGGTCGACCCGGATCTCGTTCATGGCCAGCGCCGGCCCGCAGGAGGGCAGATCGATCCCGATCACGGCCTCCAGCTCGCCGGCGCCGTAGTCCAGGTCGACCTCGACGAAGGCGCGGCCGTCCTCGGCAAGCCACAGCCCGGGTCCGATGCTGCTCGAGGCGTTGAAATCGGTGACGGTGGCGTCGCCGGTGCCGTTGCCGTCGAGGTCGATCTCGTCGCCGACGGCCAGAACCGCGACCGTGCTGGCGGCGAGGTCGCTGGCGTCGCAGGCGAAGAACAGGGTCTCGGTCCCGGCGTAGGTCCAGATCATGGCCGCGTGACCGAGGTTGTTGAGGCTGAGAGTGTTGACGGTGGCGGAGCTGGCGAGGTTGATCCCCCCGATGGTGTCGCCCTCGCGAATCGCGATGGTGCCGTTGTATGCCACGAACTCGTCGGAGCCGGTGGCGCCGTCGGTATCGCCGGAAAACAGGTAGTCGCCGTTGTCGTTGATGCTCACGTTGTCGAAGTTGTCCCAGTTGTCGCCGGCGCCCGTCGGAAAGGTCTCTCGGGCGATGACGGCGCCGTCGACGTAGACGATGCCGTCGTCGGTGGTCGAGCCGGTGTCGAGCAGCAGCACGTGGATATGGTGCGAGCCGTCGTCGGAGATCTGGTAGCTGAAGCCGACCCCCGACGGCCGGTCGATGGCCAGGCCGCCCACCAGGTCGTCGGAGGCGATCACCGGGGTGATGGTCGCCGGCGTGGAGTCGCTCGAGGTGTAGAGGACCCGGCCCTCGGACGAGGTGCCGCCGCTGTAGCTGACGCCGGCGATCCAGTACGAGGCGCCACCGGGCAGCATGTGGGGCCGGCTGTTGAAGGTGACCGTGGTCGGCGGCGCGTAGCCGGGCGCCGCGACCCCCTCGACCAGCAGCAGCCCGTTGTGGGTCCAGACCCCGTCGTCGCCGGCCACCGACGGGCTGTAGATGAAGCCGCCGGTGTCGCTGACGCCCATCGTGCCCTCGGCTCCGGTGAGAACGACGGGGAGTGCGTCGCTGTTGAGCCAGACGATGCCGCCGTCGTACCACACGAAGTTCTCACCGGCCGAACCGGTGAAGCCGACGGCCCCGTTGCCGTTGGTGAACGGGGAGTTCAGGGCCGTCACCGCCGCGGGAGCCCCGGTGGGAACGTCGCCTTCCTGGAGCACCAGGGTCGCCGGCACGATCGCCCGCCCGTCCTGCAGGGACACCGGCTCCTCCGGCCCGGGCGGGGCCTCGAGGCCCATCGCCTCGAGCTCCGCCGAGGTCGGGTCGCCGTCGTCGGCGAATGCGGGGGTCGCTGCGAGGGCCACCGCCGCAACGGCAGCCGCGAACATCGTCACAGTCCTGACCATGAAATCCTCCTCCCGGGACCGACCGATCCCTCGTCGAATGCGGACACTGTCACCCACGTTGTGCAGCCCTGGGATTCTTGCACAACCCGGCCCCATCACCAAGCCCGTTCCCGGTCGCCGAGTCGCTGCAGTCGCGAAGTGGCGCGGCAATCAGGCGGGCAGGCCGGTGTCGCCGCCGAACCAGTCGGGGCCGGCCGCGAGGAGATTGCCGGCGGACTCGGCGGTGACCGGCTCGGAAAACCAGAAGCCCTGGCCGTGGGGGCAGGCCATCTGGCGCAGGCGCTCGGCCTGCTCGGCGGTCTCCACCCCCTCGGCGACGACGCCGATCCCCAGGTTGCTGGCGAGCCCGAGGATGGTCTCGACGATGGCGTGGGAGTCGGACCCGTGGTTGAGGCGGCTGACGAAGGAGCGGTCGATCTTGAGCTGGTCGTAGTGGAATCGCTGCAGGTAGCTCAGGGACGAGTAACCGGTGCCGAAGTCGTCGATGGACAGCTGGATGCCGAGGGCGCGCAGCAGGCGGAGGTTGTCCAGGACCGTGTCCACATGCTCCAGGACCACGTTCTCGGTGACCTCGAGACGCAGGCTCTCGGCCGGCAGGCCGGTGGCCTCGAGGGTGTCGGTGAGCCGGCCGACCATGCCGCGCTTGACGAACAGCTTGCCCGAGACGTTGACGCTGACGAACAGGGGCGGGTCGCTGGGGTACCTCTCCTGCCAGCGCCGGGTCTGGCGGCAGCACTCCTCGAGCACCCACCACCCGAGGGGGACGATGAGGCCGGTCTCCTCGGCGATGGCGATGAAGTTGGTCGGGGACACCAGCCCGCGCTCGGGGTGCAGCCAGCGGACCAGGCCCTCGAAGCCCACGATGCGGCTGCTCGCCAGGTCGACGATGGGCTGGTAGTGCATGACGAAGTCGTTGTTCTGGACACCTTGGCGGAGCTCGGTCTCGAGCTTGAGCAGCGCCACAGCGCTCTGGTGCATGTCGCGGTCGAAGACCTCGTAGCGCGCCTTGCCGCCGGCCTTGGCCCGGTACATGGCGATGTCGGCGTCGCGCATGATCTCGTCGGGGTTGCGGTAGCCGGTGGCGCTGTGGGCGATGCCGATGGAGGCCGTGACGAAGACCTCGTGGCCGTCGATGGAGAAGGTCATGCCGAGCAGCTCCTGGATGCGCTCGGCGACGTGGATCGCCCCCGGCACGTCGTTGACCCGGTGGAGCAGGATCGCGAACTCGTCGCCCCCGATGCGGGCCACCGTGTCGCCCGGCCTGAGGTAGTGCTCGAGGCGGCGGGCGATGCCCATGAGCAGCTTGTCGCCCAGGGGATGGCCGAGGCTGTCGTTGACGTTCTTGAATCGGTCCAGGTCGAAGAACAGCACCGCGAAGTGGTGCTGGGGGCCGCGCGCGAGGTCGGCCAGCGCGCAGGCGAGGCGGTCCATGAACAGGACCCGGTTGGACAGCCCGGTCAGGTCGTCGTGGAGCGCGTCGTGCTGGAGCTTGGCCTCGGCCACCTTGCGGGCGGTGATGTCGGACTGGGAGCCCGCCATCCGGGACGGCTTGCCGTCCGGACCACGAACCGCCAGGCCCCGGGTCAGGACCCACAGCCAGCTGCCGTCGGCGTCCTGCATCCGGTGCTCGAGCCGGAAGTGCTCGCTGTCGCCGGACAGGTGGGCGTCCAGCTTGCGTCGGAAGGTCGGCGCGTCGTCGGGGTGGACCCGGTCGATCCACTCCCGGGAGCTCGGTCCGATCTCGTGCTCCGAGAAGCCGAGCATCTTCTTCCACCGCGGAGAGTAGTAGACCGAGTCGGTCCGCAGGTCCCAGTCGAAGAGGCCGTCGTTGGCGCCCTGCACCGCGAGGGCGTAGCGCTCCTCGCTGTCGCGCAGGGCGTCGTCGGCCGCCTGCCGGGCGATGGCGTAGCGGATGGCGCGGTCGAGCAGGCGCGAGTCCACCTCTCGCTTGACCAGATAGTCCTGGGCCCCCTCCCGGACCGCCTTGGCCGCGACCTCGTCATCGTCGAGGCTGGTGAGGACGATCACGGGCACTCGGGGCGCGGTCTCGTGCACGCTCAGGAAGGTGTCGAGGCCGAAGCTGTCGGGCAGCGAGAAGTCGAGCAGCACCAGGTGGAAGCGCTCGCGCCGCAGCCGCGCGAGGCCCTTTTCCAGCCGGTCCTCGTGGACGATCTCGAAGCGGCGGTCGGGGACCTTGCCGAGCAGGACCTGGATGAGTCGCGCGTCGTCCGGGTTGTCCTCGACCAGCAGGACGCGGGCGTGAGAGCTGTGACTCATGGCGGGGATCCCTCCGACCGGGTCCGAAGGCCCCGGGCCGCCGCCGGGCGACGCGTTTGCAGTGGTCTTCGCTCAGACGGCTCCCTCATCGTCCCCTCCCGAGCGCTTGGGCAGCGTGAAGATGAAGGTCGAGCCGCGGTGGGGCTGGCTCTCGACCCAGATTCGGCCGCCGTGGCGCTCCACGATGCGTTTGCAGATGGCGAGGCCGATCCCCGTGCCAGGGTACTCGTCCGGCGAGTGCAGGCGCTGGAACATGACGAAGATGCGCTGTGCCGACGACGGCTCGATGCCGATGCCGTTGTCCCGCACCGAAACCCGCCACTGGTTGCCGTCGTCGCCGGCGCTGATGTGAACCAGCGGCGGCCGGTCGCCGACGAACTTGAGGGCGTTGGCGAGCAGGTTGTGCAGCAGCTGGTGGATCTGGGCGCCGTCGGCCACGACCGTGGGCAGCTCGTCGCGAGTGACCTTGGCGTGGGTGGCCTCGATGGCGTCGGCGAGCTCGCCCACGACCTCGTCGACGACACTGCCCAGGTCGACGGCGCCGAACTCACGGCCCCGGGTGTCGACCCGAGCGTAGCCGAGCACGGCGTTCACCATCTCCTGCATGCGCTCGGCGCCGCGGGCGGCCCGGTCCAGGAAGTCCTGCGCCTCGCCCCCCAGGGAGCCGGCCACCGCGTCCTCGAGCAGCTCGAGGTAGCTCGAGATCATCCCCAGCGGCTGCTGGAGGTCGTGGGACACGACGTAGGCGAACTGCTCGAGCTCGGCGTTGGACCGCGCCAGGGCCTGGGAGCGGCGGGCGAGCTCGTCGCGGGCGGCGTGGAATTCCTCGGTCTCCTCGACGATGCTCTGGATCTGGCGGATCCCGGATCGCGAGTCCTCGACCAGCCAGGACGAGATCCGGACCCACATCAGGCTGCGGTCGGCACGACGCAGCTGGACGTCCAGGTTGCCGACGGTGCGCGAAGCCTCGAGCTGGGAGCTCCAGGTCGAGGCCGCGGCGGCGCTGGCGAAGAAGTCGGGGAAGGAGCGCCGGGTGACGTCCTCGGGCCTGGAAAGGCCGAGCATGGCGGTGAAGGCGGGGTTGGTCTCCAGGATCTCCCCGGCCGGTGTCGAGACCACCACCCCCACCGGCAGCCCCTCGACGAGGCGCCGGTAGGGCGCGTCCTTGGCGCTGGCCAGCGCCCGCCGCCGGGCCCGGAACAGGGCCGAGCGGACCGCCGACGGCAGCTGCACGAAGCCCTCGCTGGACTTGGCGACGTAGCCGTCCACCGACAGCCGCAGGGCGTCGTTGAAGAGCTCGGTGCCGGCCTCGGCGGTGAACAGGATCACGGGGCAGTCGGGGCGAAGGTCACGGACCAGCTCGACCACCTCCAGGCCGTCGCTCCAGGCGAGGTCGCACTCGGTGATGACGAGGCCGAAGAGCCCGCCCGTCATGGCCGCCGAGAACTCGGCCGCGGTGCCCGCGTGGTCGATGTCGACGCGGTCGAACTCACCCGCCAGCACGAGGGCGGCCAGCTGCCGGTCGCTTTCGTTGTCGTCGACCAAAAGGATGCGAGGAAGGCTGCTCATGTCCCCCGTGCCCGGCCTGCTCGTCGGCCGAATCCGGAATGCGCCACCGGCCCTCCTGCGGTGAAGATCGTTCCGTGATCCCCATCACGAGCGTCGATGGGCGGAGTATAGCACGGGGCCGGCCGCCGACCGGCGGGGCAGGCGCCCGAGTCGCTGATCCGCGGCGATGGACCACCGGATGGGGATGCTGTCGGAGCGTCCGGAGCGTCCGGCTCGGATCAGCTCCGGCCGCGGGTGGCGCCGCCGATCACGTGCCTGAGGGTCCGGGCGAGCTCGGCGAGCCGGTACGGTTTCACCGCGACGCCGGCGAAGCCGTGCTCCCGGAAGCTGGCCATCACCGGGTCGGTGGAGTAGCCGCTGGAGACGATGGCCTTGACCTCGGGGTCGAGGTCCAGCAGCCGGGTCATGGTCTCCCGCCCACCGATCCCCTCGGGCACGGTGAGGTCGAGCACCACGGCGTCGAAGGGGCGCTCCGACTCGAGGGCCCGGGCGTAGAGCGCCACCGCCTCGGCGCCGTCCGCCGCCGTCTCCACCTCGTAGCCGATGGTCTCGAGCAGCTCCGCCGCGGCCGAGCGGACCGCGTCGTCGTCGTCCATCACCAGCAGCCGTCCGTGACCGCGGGCGGGCTCGCCGGAGCCCGCTTCGTCCTCGGCGTGCTCGCTCTCGGAGGCCGGGACGAACACCGAGAAGGTGGAGCCGCGACCCGGCTCGGAGCGGACCGTGATGCCGCCGCCGTGGCTGCGCACGATCGAGAAAGCGGTGGCGAGCCCGAGGCCGATGCCGCCCTTGCGGGTGGTGAAGAAGGGGTCGAAGATCCGGTCGAGGTGACTCTCGGGGATGCCGTGCCCGGAGTCGGTGACCTCGACCCGGACGTACCGGCCGGCCTCGAGGGTCGGTACGTCGCCCTCGGCGAGGTGGACGTTCTCGGTGGTGATGTGGATGGTGCCGCCGCTGGCCATCGCCTGGGCCGCGTTGACCACCAGGTTCTGGATCGCCTGGACGATCTGGCCTTCGTCGATGTCGGTCGGCCACAGCTCGGGGTCGGTCCTGACGTGGAGCCGGCAGGCGCTGCCGCGAGCGGCGAGCTCGGAGGCCCGAGCCACCAGCTCGGCCATGGTCGTGGTCCGCCGGATCGGCCGGCCGCCCTTGGAGAAGGTGAGCAGCTGCTGGGTCAGCGAGGTGGCCCGGAGGCAGACCCCCTCGGCCTCGTCGAGACGGCGGAGGAGCTCCTCGGGCCCGGTCGCCGGTCGCTTCGCGAGGCTGATGTTGCTCAGGATCGCCATGAGCATATTGTTGAAATCGTGGGCGATGCCCCCGGCGAGCACGCCCAGGCTCTCGAGCTTCCGGCTCTGCTGGAGCTCCTCCTCGAGGCGGCGGCGATCCTCCTCGGCCCGATTGCGGTCCGAGATGTCGACGGCGATGCCCTCGATGATCTCGGCGCCGCCGCCGTTGCCGGGCACGCGACCGGCGTTCATGAGGACCGACACCTGCTTGCCGGTGCGGGTCACCAGGGTGGTCTCGAAGGTGCGCGGCTCGCGGCCCAGGGCCAGCGTCGCCAAACCTCGGCGGCACGCCTCGGGGTCGGCGGCGAGGGAGTAGATCGACCACCCGGCGAGCTCGTCGGGGTCGGGGTGGTCGAGCATGGCGGCGAAGGTCTGGTTGACGATCAGAATGGTCCCGTCCAGGTCGGTCTGGAACACCCCCGACAGGTTGCGCTCGAAGAGCTGGCGGTAGCGCTCCATGCTCCGGAGCATGGCGGCGTCGGTGTCCCGGCGCAGGCGGCTCTCCCGCCGGTTGCTCAGGACGCGGTGCCATCCGATGGCGGCGAGGATCAGCACCAGGGCGATGCCAACGACCAGGGAGTTTCGCCACAGCCGCTGGTGGCGCAGCGCCAGGGCCTGGAGCTCGTTGTCCCGGCGCAGGAGCTCGATCTCGCGCTCCTTGTCGCGGGTCTCGAAGCCCGCCCTCAACGCGGCGAACTCGCTGCGGACCTCCTCGTTGGCCAGCTCGCGCTCGAGCTTCCGTGCCCGTTCCAGGTGCTCGAGGGCGGCGTCGGCGTCACCCGCCGAGGCCAGGGCGACGATCAGGGCGTCCAGCGCCATCACCTCCCGGCCCCGCATGTCGAGCCGGCGGGCCAGCTCGACGCTCTCCTCGGCCGCCGGCACCGCCTCGTCCGCCCGGCCAAGGGCCGCGAGGGCCTCGGCGCGGATCGCGAGGGCGGTGACGATCTCCGGCTCGAGGCCGAGGCGCCGGTTGATGGCGAGGGCCTCCTCGGCCCGCTCGAGGGCCTCCCGGTGGCGGCCGGCGCCCTGCAGGGCGGCGGCGAGGCTGCGCAGGGAGAGCGCGATCCCCCGCTCGCCGCCCTCGGCCCGGCGCAGGGCGAGGGCCTCGCGGTTGATCGCGATGGCCTCCTCATCCAAGCCCTGCAGGTGCTTGATGTCGCCGATGTTGGCCAGCATGTCGGCAACCCCGGCGGCGTCGCCGAGCTCGGCCTTGAGCGAGCGGGCCCGCTGAAGGAACTCCAGGGCCTGGTCGTGGTCGCCGAGGTACATGTGGGCGACCCCGATGTTGTTGAGCAGGATCGCCATGGCTCGGCGGTCGCCGGCGTGCTCGCGCCCCTCCAGGGCCCGGGCGCTGGTCTCGACGGCCGCTGCGTACTCACCCTTTTGGAGCTGCGCCGCGGCGACGATGTTGAGGAAGGCCCACGCCTGGTCCGGGTCGTCGCCGACCCCGGGCAGCAGCAGCGCCTCGCGGCAGGCGGCCACGGTGCGGTCGAAGTCGCCGAGGTGGAAGCGCGCCCGGGCGAGGTCGGCCAGGCACGCCGCCCGGAGCTCGACCTCGCCGGTCGCGCGAGCCAGGTCGGCGGCGGCCCGCAGCTGGTCGGCTGCCTCGCTGAAGCGTTCGCTCGCCCCCAGGGCCCGGCCGTAGGCGGCCCGGACTTCGGCCTCGACGGCGGAGTCGCCGGCGCCCTCGAGGTCGGCGAGGATCTCGGCAGCGAGGGCGATGACGCGGTCGGCGTCGTCGATCGGCGACAGTGCCCGGAGCGCACCGAGCCGAAGGTCCGGGGTGGTCGACGGCGTCGTGTCGGCGGCCGCGGCGAGGCCGGCGACCACGACGAGGACGAGCCCGAGGGCGACCCGGGGCTGCCGCCGCGGGGGACCGGGCGGGAAGGCGGACCTCGCGGGCCGGGCTCGGGTCATCGAGGGCATCCTCCTCGGCGTGGTGAGAGTGTATCGCAGCCCGCCGGTCGGAGGCGCCGCGGGACCGGTGTAGACTGGGGCCCCGACGGGAGGTGCCATGGCCATCGATCCCAAGCTCCTCGAGATTCTCGTGTGTCCGGTGGACAAGAGCCCCCTCGAGGTTGTGGAGCTGCCCGAGTCGGTGCGCGCGCGGCTGGTCGAGCGCTACCGGGAGCAGTTCAAGGACGAGGAGCCGGTGGTCGAGATCGGCCTCGCATCGCCGGCGGGCCGGGTCTACCCGGTGGTCTCGGGGATCCCCATCATGCTCGCCGACGAGGCCCTGAGCCGCGAGGAGATCGAGGGCTGAGCCGGGCGGACGGGAGACCAGCCGGCGGGCCCGGTGGCACCGCGCCCGGCCGCGTCCCGGCCGCGGAGCCCGGCCCGTGACCGAGCGCGTGTTCAGCCCGTCGGCCCTCATCGCCGAGGTCAACGCCCTGCTCGACCAAGGCTTCTCCAGCATCGAGGTCGAGGGCGAGATCACCAACGCCAGCGCGTCCGGCCGCGGCCACCTGTACTTCTGCCTCAAGGACGACCGCGCCCAGCTCGACGCCGTCATGTGGTCGTCGCGGGCCCGTTCCTTGCGCTTCGAGCTCGAGGACGGGCTCGCCGTGCACGCCCGCGGCTCGGTCACCATCTACCCCCAGCGGGGCCGCTTCCAGCTCGTGGTCGACGCCCTCGAGCCAAAGGGGATCGGCGCGCTCCAGCTCGCCTTCGAGCAGCTCAAGCGCCGGCTCGACGCCGAGGGCCTGTTCGCCGCCGAGCGCAAGCGCCCCCTGCCCGCCCTGCCCAACCGGGTCGGCATCGTCACGTCGGCCACCGGGGCCGCCCTCCAGGACATGCTGCGGGTGCTCGGGCGGGTCGCCCACCTCGAGGTGGTGGTGGCGCCGGCGACCGTCCAGGGCGCCGGGGCGGCCGGCGAGATCGCCGACGCCATCGGGCGCCTCGGCGCCAGCGGCCTGGTCGACGTCGTCATCGTCGGCCGCGGGGGCGGCAGCCTCGAGGACCTGTGGGCCTTCAACGAGGAGGCCGTGGCCCGGGCCATCGCCGCCTGCCCGGTGCCGGTGATCTCGGCGGTGGGCCACGAGGTCGACTTCACCATCGCCGACTTCGTGGCCGACATCCGCGCCGCCACCCCGACCCAGGCCGCCGAGCTGGTGGCGAGTCGGATCGACGAGCAGGTCCGGCGGCTGGACGCGGCCGCCGCGGCGCTGAGGCGCGACATCCGCCGTCTCCTGACGCTGGCCCGCGCCGAGCTGCGGGGTCTCGAGGGCTCCCGCGGCCTCGCCGGGTTCCCGCAGCGGGTGGGCTCCCTGCGCGCCCGCTTCGACCGCGCCCGCCGGCTCGGTCCCGCGCTGCGGCGGCTGGTGGAGGGCACCCGGGGCCGGCTGGTGCGGGCCGAGGGGGTCCTCGCCCGCCTGCCCGGGCGGATCGCCGCCGGCGGCCACCGCCGGCTGGTGGCGAGCCGGGGGGAGCAGATGGCCCAGCTCATGCGGGCCCGCCTGGCCCGGGTCGGCGGCGCCCTCGAGGGCAAGGAGCGGGCCCTGGTCAACCTGAGCCCGCGCCGGGTCCTCGAGCGGGGCTACTCCATCACCACCGTCGAGGGCTCGACGCGGCCGATCCGGGACCCGGCCGAGGTCCGCACCGGGCAGGTGCTGCTCACCCGCCTGGCCCGCGGCGAGCTGCGGTCCCTGGTCGCCGACGGCCCGCCGCCGCGGCGGCCGAAGGCCGCGTCCGCCGACCGACAACCGTCGCTGTTCAGCGACGCCACCGACGAACCGGGGGAAGGCCATGGCACCGACTGACAGCACCGCCGCCGACGAACGCTTCGAGGACCAGCTCGAGCGGCTCGAGGAGATCGTCGCCAGCCTCGAGGACGAGACCGTCGGCCTGGAGGAGGCCCTCGGCCTGTTCGAGGACGGGATGAAGCTCGCCAAGAGCTGCCGCGCCCGCCTCGAGGAGGTGGAGCAGCGGGTCCGGCAGCTGCTCGCCGCCGACGACGGCGAGGCCGCGGCCACTGCCGCGCTCACGGAGGTCGACGACACCGGGGACGAGGGTGTGGACGAGGACGACGACGCCGAGGAGCTCCCCTCGTGACCGACGGCCTCCTCGCCCGCGAGCGTGGGGCGGTGGAGGCCGCCCTGGCCCGGCTGCTGCCGGCCGACGCCTGGCCCGAGCGCCTGCACCGGGCCATGGCCCACGCCCTGTTCGCCGGCGGCAAGCGGATCCGGCCGGTCCTGGCCCGGCTCGCCCACGCCGCGGCCGGCGGCGACCCCGAGGCGATCACCGAGGCGGCGTGCGGCCTCGAGCTCATCCACACCTACTCCCTGATCCACGACGACCTGCCCGCCTTCGACGACGACGTGCTGCGCCGCGGCCGGCCGACGGTGCACGTGGCCTTCGACGAGGCCACCGCCATCCTCGCCGGCGACGCCCTGCTCACCGAGGGCCTGCTCCTGCTCGCCCGCCACCCGCAGGGGCCGCAGTGGGCCGGCCGCCGGGCGGCGGCGGTGGAGCTGGTGGCGGAGGCGGTGTCGGCCCGGGGCATGGTCGGCGGCCAGATGGAGGACCTCGAGGCGACCGGCCAGGTGGCGTCCCCGGGGGGCAATCCCGCCGTCCGCCTGGAGCGGATCCACCGGGCCAAGACCGGCTGCCTGATCCGGGCGTCGGTTGAGCTCGGGGCGGTGCTGGCCGGGCTCGAGGGCGACGACCGCCGGGCCTTCGCCGACTTCGGCGCCGACCTGGGGCTCGCCTTCCAGGTCGCCGACGATATCCTGGACGCCACCGGCAGCGCGGCCGACCTCGGCAAGTCGCCCGGCAAGGACGCCGACGCCGGCAAGCTCACCTACGTGACCCTGTACGGTCTCGAGGCCGCCCGGCGCCGGCTCGCCGCGCTCGAGGCCGGGCTGGCCGAGCGGGCCGAGGCCCTGGAGGGCCCCGGCGGCGACCTGGCCGCCGTCGCCGCCTTCGTCGTCCGGCGCCGCAGCTGAACCCCGGCGTCAGTCCCGGACCCGGTAGATCACGGTCTCGCCGTCGCGGAAGACCTCACGCCACAGCTCGCCGTCGAGGGCCTCGAACTTGGCCAGCCCCTCGGGCGGGTAGTAGGCGCGCTCGAGGCCGCCGACCACGATGAGCTCGACGCCGTAGCGTTCCAGGAAGGCGAGCGCCTCGTCGCGGTCGACGGTCCGGTAGAAGTCGGTGACGGCGTTGACCCGGTCCCAGACCCGCTGGTCGCCGGCGACCGCCCGCTGCTGCCGCTGGTGCCAGTTCCAGCCCACCACCCCGGGCAGGCCGGTGTTGATGGTGATGCGCGAGCCCCAGCGGTACTCGGGGATGTTGGCCTCGACGATCACCGGGGTGCCCTCGACGTGGCGCCGAAGCCAGCGGATCGCCGCCAGGTCCTCGGCGAGGTTCAGCGGCCTTCCCTGATCGTGGTGGACGGCGTGCTCGAGGTAGGCGAGGCCGTCGAGGCCGCGCGGTGCCTCAGCCGCCATCCGGTCGACCGCCCGCGCCGGCACCGCCCGCAGCGGGTACAGCGCGGCGCCGGCGAGCAGCGAGCCCGCCACCAGCCACCAGGCGGCGGCCGCCCAGACCGGGGCGGCGAAACGGCGCGCGGCCCGCCACCACAGGCAGGCGGCGGCGCTCACCCCGAGCAGCGCCCAGGCCACGTAGTAGAACTTGAAGACGGTGTTCATGCGCCCGAGGTCGAACTTGAGGGTCACCAGCTCGACGACCATCGTCAGGCCGAGGCCGAGGCCGGCGGCGAGGAGCACGAAGCGCCGGGCGGGCTCGAGGTCGCGACGCAGCAGCAGCAGGCCCGCCGCCACCATCAGGGGCCAGACCAGCCACGCGATGCGGACCCCGAGGGCGAGCAGGGCGAGCTGGCCGAGGATCGCCGCCCCCGACAGGCCGAGCAGGCTGCCGGCGTGGCGTCTGAGGGGGCGGACCGCGGCCAGGGGTGTCGCGGCCAGCCAGTCGCGCAGCTCGAGCACCAGCCAGGTGGCGACCGGGAACAGGAAGGGAGCCCAGTGCTCCAGGTAGATGGCCAGGGGCGTGCGCGACCGGTTCCAGTAGACGAGCTCGGAGTAGCCCATCCCGAACCAGGCGTCGAAGGGCAGGTAGAGCACTCGGGTGAGGGCGGCGAAGCCGGCCATCCAGAGCAGGGCCCGCAGCAGCCGCCGACCCTCCGGCAGGCCGTCGGCGAGCTGCAGCCGCGCCGATGCGACGGCCAGGCAGCCCAGGGCCAGGAACGGGTAGTACGACCAGGTGTTGGTGGGCCGCATGGCGCCCACCGCGAGGGCCCCCAGCAGCACCGCCGCCAGCCGCGGGCCCCACCCGACCCGGCGCCCGGTCCAACCCACCAGCACCGCCAGGGCGAAGGCCATGGCGAGCAGGACCTGGGGCAGGTCCATGAGGTGGGCGTGGAGGTCGCCGTAGATCAGGGTGAAGGCCGGGAACTCGGTGATCGGCATGACGTCCGGGTCGGGGATGATCCGGGTCGGGTTCCAGAACCAGTGGTGGGACGGGATCCGCAGGCTGTCGCCGGCGGCGAGCCGGGCGATGCCGGCGGCGACCGCTGCCACCGCGCCGCGGCCGGCCGCGGCGCCCAGCTCGGCCAGGCCGGCGACCAGCATCCGGACCGGGTGCAGGTTGCCGAGGAGGGCGACCGCGGTCGCGGCGATCCAGCCGGCGACGGCCGGCCGGATCCTCCGGCGCTCGCCGGCGCCGGGGGGCGCCCCACCCAGGGCGGCCACGTTGTGGGCGACGCTGAAGGCCGCCACCGCCGTCAGGGCGGTGAGGGTCGGCAGGGCGAGGTTGTAGGCCAGGTCGGGCCGGATGCCGAGGGCCAGGGCGAGCTGGCCGACCAGGACGAAACCGAAGTAGTAGTAGTTGATGTAGCCGCCCGCGAACCACGGGTCGTAGGGCGGGAAGGTGACGCTCCTCAGCACCGCCGTGAGGTAGGAGAGGTCCATGGGCTTCTCGCCGCCGTGCGCCGGGTGCCAGAGGTCGGGGTTGGTGGCTCGGATGGCCAGCGCGGCGGCGAAGAAGAGCGCGAACACGAGCTCCCCGGTGACCAGCTGGCGGGTGAGCTCGGAACGCTCGGCGGCCAGCTCGGCGCGCCGTCGCCAGGCCAGTACCGCCCCGGCGGCGACGACTGCGGCCATCACCAGCCGGACCGTGGCCGGCGACACGGTGACCCCGGCCGAGCCCGCCATCCACACCAGCCAGGCGACCGCGAGCAGCCCGAAGCCGCGGGCCAGCGGCAGGCCGCGGTCGGCGAGGCCGGGCAGGGCCCAGCGCACGATCGGCGCGGTCCCAAGCCCGAGCACCGCCAGGGCGAGGTACCAGGCGAGGGCCGCCGCCGCCGGCTGGCGGTTGACCGCGGCGTCGGGCGGAAAGCGCTCGCTCCAGGTCCCGCCCGAGCGCTGGCGGGCGGCGCGGTCGGCGGGCAGCATGAGGTCGGCGGGGTGGCGGCCGAAGCGTCCTGGCGCCCTCGACACCACGTGGCCGAGGTCCACCGCCTCGAGGACCGCCCGTACCCGGGCCGGGTCGTAGGCGGCGGTCTTTCTGAAGATCATCACCTTGGGGTGGTCGTAGACCGTGAAGGCCTCGTCGGCCCACTGGTCGTTGACGGCCAGGGGCCCGAGCCTCGGCGGCGAGGCGAAGACCGCCGCGAGCTCGAAGCCGAGGTCGCCCTCGACCTCGCCGACCTCGGCCTCGATGAAGCAGTGGACCACCGAGCGCTCCGGCGGGCAGCCCACCAGGTGGCGGTAGTAGGCGGTCACCAGGGGGAAGCGCTCCGGGATCCGCGGCAGGCTGGCCCACTGGCGGTTGGACGAGATCACCAGCACGTCGGCGGCGTCGAGGATGGCGAGCATGCGCTCGCGCTTGGCGTGGTCGTCGTTCCAGTACAGCTCGAGGCTGAGGTCGCGCCGGTAGATGCCGCCGAAGGGGTCGTAGCCGTCCAGGCGCAGGGGCAAGCCGTCGTCCCAGCCGGTCTCGTTGGCGATGGCGCCGCCCTCGGGGCGGAGCCGGCGCCCCTCGTCGCCGAGCAGCTCGAGGGTGATCCGAAGCTGGTCCCCCGCCGCCACCTCC
This sequence comes from Candidatus Methylomirabilota bacterium, assembly GCA_035464095.1. Classification (GTDB taxonomy): domain Bacteria; phylum Acidobacteriota; class Thermoanaerobaculia; order Thermoanaerobaculales; family Sulfomarinibacteraceae; genus JAHECW01. The sequence continues at coordinate 22,216 of DATHSO010000166.1, forward strand.
AGCGGTTGCCCGAGGGCGAAGGTGCAGTGGAAGACCGAGGGCTCGTCGCCGGCGAGGCAGGTGCCCGCCGCCGAGACCTCGAGCCCGCGGTTCTCCACCGCGAGGGTGGCGCGAAGCCCGGGAGGGGAAGCGGCCTGCGGCGCCACGACAGCGGCCGGGTCGACCGCGACCAGCCGAGGCAGGGTGAGCTCGTGAACGGTGCCGGCCAGGACCGCGCTGGTGCGGGTCTCGAGCGGGGCGCCGGCAGCGATCTCGGCCTCGTAGGGGACGGCCACCGGCTGGCGGCGGGTGCCGTCCGCGGTCTCCACCAGAAGGTTGACCGGCCCCGGCACCTCGGCCAGGAGCCAGCGCGAGGCCGCCTCGCGGGTGACCGGCCGCAGGTAGATTCCGGTGAACGCCACGGCATACAGCACGGTGGTTACCGCCACCACCGCCGCCACGGCGGCCGCGGCCCGCCGCCACCGGCGCCCGGCCGCGCTGTCGCCGCTCCGCTCCCACAGGGCGACCAGCGCCCAGCCGGCGAGAACGGCGAAGGCGGGGTAGACCGGGAGCTGGTAGCGCATGGTGGGGTTGCTGGCCAGGGACTGCCAGGCGAAGTAGCCCAGCGCCCAGCCCGCCACCAGGCCGAGGGCCGCCTGCCCCCGGCCCACCGCCCGGTGCAGGGCGGCCACGGCGCCGGCGAAGGCGAGGGCGCCCAGGGGCAGTCCGAAGCCCCACAGCACCATGTTGCGCCCCGAGTAGAGCACCGAACGGCGCGCCCACTGCATCGCCGGGGGCCAGTCGGCGTCCGGGCTGGTGAGGGAGCGCAGTCCCTCGATGGCGTTGACCCACCGGGGGTTGAGGCCGAGGTCGAAGAGGCCGGGGCCGGCGAAGGCGTAGGGCTGGAGCACCCGGAAGGCGAGGCCGAAGGCGAGGCCGGCGGCGGTCAGCACCACCAGGGCCGGCAGCACCTCGGCGAGCCGTCGGCCCCGGTCGCGGGCGAGGACCCTGAGCAGGTGGGCGGCCGGCAGGAGCAGCACAACCGGGGCGGCGCTGAGCTTGGCCGCGACCGCCGCCGCGGCGGCGAGCCCGAAGGCCAGGCTGAGGCCGGGGCGCGCCGCCCTGAGCCGATCCCGGACGCCGGAGGCTTCCGGGGCGCCGTCCCCATCGGGCTCGGCGATGCGGACCGCCAGCAGCAGCGCGAGGGTCGCGAAGAAGGTCTGGGCGAGGTCGACGGTGAAGTAGTGGGACTGCTGGATGTGGAGGACGGTGACCGCCAGGAAGAAGGCCGCCAGCAGCCCGGTGCGGCGGTCGGCGAGGCGGGTCCCGAGCAGGAAGACCACGATCACGGTGAGCAGGTCCCAGCCGGTGGAGGCGACCCGGCCGACCAGGGTCAGCTCGAGCAGGTCGGTGGCGCCGGCGGCCTCGCCGAGCAGGCGGACCATGATCAGGGGGTAGGTGCCGTAGACGAAGTTGGGCCGGCTGCCGACGTTCTCGGGGTTGAGGGTCGAGGACGCGGTGTCGAAGTAGTCGAGGAAGTCCTGGTTGGGCTGGAGGCTGGTCACCACCATGGCCAGGAAGCGCTCGTCGGGGTGGAGCAGGTTGTTGCCGCCCCAGCCGATCCCCGCCAGGCGCAGGCCGAGGGCCATGGCCAGCACCAGGAGCAGCAGGCCGACGGCGCGGCGCCGGTCGAGGCCCGCCACCTCAGCCGCCTCCGCCGACGCCGGCGGCGAGGACCAGCAGGAAGTTTCGGCCCTCGACCCGCGACCGGCGCTCGACCACCACCGCCTCCGGCAGCCGCTCGCGAAGCCGCTGCAGGCTGCGCCGATCGGCGGGGTGGACGATGTAGAGCTGGGGACCGCCGCGGCCCGCGACCTCGTCCAGCGCCTCCGGGTCGACCGCCAGATCGGCGCCGGGCAGGCCCGCCTCCACCGCCACCAGCCGGGTGTCGACCCAGTGCGGCCAGGGCACGACCCGGGCCCGCTCGGCGGGCACGCCGAGCTCGAGGCCGGCCCGGACCGTGGCGCCGAGCTCGGAGGCGTTCCAGGCGCTGCGGTTCCAGCGCTCGGCGAAGGGCCCGTGGACCACCGTCCGGCCGGCAAGCGCAGACAGCGCAACCAGCGCGGTCACCGCCACCACCGCGGCGAGGCGTCCGGCGGCGCCCCGCAGGCTCGAGGCCGCCGCGCTCCACACCGCCGCCAGGCCGACCCCGGCGAGCACGAAGACCGGCGCCTGGGCGGCGCCGCAGCGCAGGGGCGACGGCGCCAGGAAGGGCTCGAGGACGGCGAGCCAGGCCGGCATCAGAAGCAGGGGCAGGGCGAGGAGCACCAGGCCGCCGGCCGGCGACCGGCGGCGCAGAACGCCGAACGCGGTGACCGCGATCCCGATCACCAGCAGGGCCCCGGCCACCCGGTCGAGGGCGGGGCGCTCGGTGCCGCCGTGGAGCCAGGTCGAGCCGTCGCGGAGCAGGGGTACCGCGAGCACCCTCGCGAAGCGCTCCCCGAGCCCGGCCAGGCTCCCCTGGTCGGCGCTGCCGTCGGCGGCGCCGAGCCACCATCCCGCCGGGACGGCGCCCACGGTGGTGGTGCCGGCGACGATGGTCGGCAGGCCGGCGAGACCGGCCAGCACGAGCACCACCGCCAGGCCCGCCAGCAGCCGGCGCCGTCGCGCCGGCGAAGCGGGGATCGCCGCGACGCCGAGCAGGACCACCGCGGCCACCGGTAGCGCCCGGCCCAGGGAGCTGGTCTGGACGGCGAGGCCGATGACGACCCCGGCGCCGGCGAAGCCGAGGGCGCTCCCGGTGCGGACCGCCCGCAGCAGCAGGAACAACGCGGCCGCCGCGAACGGCGGCAGCCAGGCGTCGGCGAGGCCGGTGCGCGACAGAAGGTCGGGCCACGACGCCGCGGCGGCCAGGGCGAGGGCGCCGAGGCCGACGCCCCGGCCGCCGACCTCGCGGCCCGCCAGGTAGACGAAGGGCAGGGTGGCGATCCCGGCGAGGAGGGTGCCGAGCTTGAGCGCCGCGAAGGACAGGCCACCGGCCAGGGGCGCCAGCAGAGCCCCGAGGACCACCGGCAGCGGCTCGAGGCCGCCCGGGGTCCAGGGGAAGACCACCGGCGGCTCGGCGGCGCCGGCGCGCACCATGGCGAGGATGAGCTCGGCGTGCTCGCTCACCATCTCGGCCGGCACCGCGGCGAGGTCGCGGGTCCGCAGCACCACCGCGACCGCCAGCAGGGCCAGGATCAGGAGCGCCGGCCGGCCGGGGCGGTTGAGCGGGTGGTGCCGGTCGGCCGTCGCGGCGAGCCGGTCCAGCCACCTCGCGATCGTCCCGCGAGGGGCCAGCGCGACCAGGGCGAGGCCGACCGCGGCGAGCCACGCCGCCATCCCTGGCCAGCCGAGCCGGTTGTCGGCGGCCGCGGCGCCCGCGAGGATCGCCGCGACCGCGGCGACGCCGGCCGGCAGCGGTCGCACGCGCAGCGGCTCGGTGAAACGGTCCGGCCGGGACGGTGGGGTCGGCAAAGAAACCTCGCCGCGGCCCACGGCCAGCATCGCGGCCCCGGCGGCGCCGGCCAGGAGCACGATCCCCGCCGCCACCGCCGGCCGCTCGAGGCCGAACATCATCTGGCCGAC
>DATHSO010000167.1:0-21348 GCA_035464095.1 Candidatus Methylomirabilota bacterium
TCAAGGGTCGCCTCCGAGGCGACGTGTCTTGCCCTTGACAGGCGCCGGGCCGGCGGCTAACCGTGCCTTCAGAACGACCCTGAGGTGATCATGCCGGCCGCTGCCCTCGCCTCGCTCGCTGCCCCTGCCCCTGCCGCTGCCCCTGCCCCTGCCCCTCCCCCTGTCGCTGACCCTGATCGCTGTCCCTGCCGCCGGGCGCGTGGCCGTGCGTCCCGGGGCACCGGCCTTCTGGGCCGCCTTTGGCGCCCCAGCGTCGATGAGCCGGCGCGGTCGCGCGTGGGCGCGGGGAGGGCTGCGACCGCGCCGGCGGGTCGAGCGGCGGCCTGCCTCGCAGCCGGAAGACCCTTTCCGAGGCGCGCTTCCCGTGGATTGCCAGGTGCGGCATTGTGCGGAGCGCGCTCTGCTCGGGAGGGTGGAGCCGGCACACTGCCGAACCTGGCACGTCCCGGGGGAGGCGCCCTGCCCGCGCGTCCCGGAGGCGCTGATCGCTGCCGCCGATCGCTGCCGCCGATCGCTGCCGCTGCCGCTGCCGCTGCCGCTGTCCCTGCCCGGGTATGATGCCACGTCATGCTTACGCCACGATTTTGCTCGTGTACCTCGGCCGGAGCGGCCGCGGTTCTGGCCCTGCTGGCTGTCGGGTGTGCGTCGAGCCCCGGGGTGCCACCGCCGGTACCGGCGAGGTCTGCGGACTGCATCGTGGCGCCGGCGCTCGGGGACGTGGCGGCCTTGCGCCGCGCCTCGGGCGAGCTCGTGGTCACGGGCAGCACCAGGGGCCTCCTGGTCTCCACCGACCTCGGTCGCCGCTGGGCCGCCCGCGCGCTGCCTCTGGACTGCCGTTGGCCGGACCTGGCAGAGGTCGGCGGCCGGCTGCTGCACTCCTGCGCCGAGCAGCGTCCGCCGGCGCGACTGCTGGTGCTCGCCGAGGCCGGGGACGGCGGCTGGCAGGCGCCGGTCGTTGTCGCCACCACCCGCGAGCTCCTCATCGACACCTGTCTCCAGCCGATCGCTTCCGGCGAGGTGCTGCTGTTCGCGACCCACGTCGACCGTCCTCGGGATCTCGACGATGCCGTCTACGCCCTCCGTCAGTACCGTTCCCTCGACGGCGGGTCCACCTGGTCGGAGCCTCAGGTCGTCGTGGTGGGCAAGCGCGGGCAGCACCTCGAGGACACCCGGAGCATCCGGCTCGACGACGGCTCGCTGCTGCTGCTCAACGAGGTCGAGCGCAGGGAGGGTCGGCGGTCGGTGCTGGTTCAGCGGCGTTCGGTCGACGATGGCGCCACGTGGACGCCTCCCGAGGTCGTGTGGCGGGGCTCGGACCTGGAGCCCGGCGGCTACCTCGTCCTCCCCGGAGGCGAGCTCTGGCTGGTGGCGTCGTCCGACCGTGCCGCAGGCGGCGGCTCGTACGGCCGGGCGATCATCGAGGCGCGCACCTCCCCCGACCGCGGCGTCACCTGGTCGGAGCCGTTCGTGCTGGTGGGCGAGGAAGACCAGCTGTCCTTCGGCGGTGTGCTTCTGCCCGGCGGCGATGTGCTGGTGCCGAGCGTGCGCCGCTTCGACCGGCCCGGGCGGCGCTCGCTGGCGCTGTACGTGGTTGCCGGCGACGGGTCGGGGTCCTGGCGCTGCGTCCTCGACGAGATGTTTGCGGACGGCTTCGAAGACGCGGACGCCGGTCAGTGGGAGGAGTTGCCCCCCCCGAGCAGCCGGTGAAGGATGAGAGCGGCGCGGACCAGCGGCTTGCGGGTCCACTTCGCCTCCCACGCCCGGTACTGCTCGAGCTCGCGGGCGAGCCTCTGCGAGCGCCGTTCGAGGTGGCCGAGCTCGGCTGCGACGGCTTCCCGCTCCGACCGCAGGCGCTCCGCCTCGGCCCGGTTCGCTTCCACCTGCCGGCTGGTCTCGGCGAGGTCCCTGCGCAGCGCGTCCTCGATCTCGAGCTTGCGGCCCGCCAGCTCGTTGAGCTCGGTGGCCCAGCGCTGGGCTCGACCGAGCTCGCTCTCGAGCGAGCGGGCCCAGTCGGCGACTCGGACCAGCTCTTCCGACACTGCTTCGATCTGGTGGTCCCGTTCGCCGATCGCCGCCTCGAGCTCGGCGATTCGATTGCGCAGCGGCCGTAGCGACTCGCCGAGCTCGATGAGGTCGCGCCTGACCCGATTGACCGGAAGGGTGCTGACGGCCGCGCTCTCGCTGCGCGAGGTCGCGCCGAGGCGGCGCAGGTCGCGCTCGATGGCAGCGGCATCGGCGCCGGTGACGATGGCCTGGACCTCGGCCTCGGCGGAGTAGAAGCGTTCGATCAGGTCCGCTTCTGCGACGACGTCGACCATCTCGACCAGACGGCGCGTGATGTCCGTGACCGTGGCGCCGGGCTCGAACGGTTGCTCGACGCCCGAAACCACGAGGTCGAGGGCCAGGTACCAAAGGGCGCGAAACCGAGCCAGATCGGGGTCGACGCCCGTGCCCACGTGCCACTCGCGGTCGACGAAGGCGAGCGTGCCGCCGGTATCGACGAAGTTGGAGAGGTTGGCGTCGAAGAAATCGGGCGGCAGCGCACGCGCGCCGGTGGCGGCGTAGGGGTGCGCGGCGACCGGCGGAGGAGCGGGCCGCTCGTTGTGGAGCAGGGACGTGTGCCAGCGCGCGAGCACGACGCGGAGCGCGTCCAGGTCCCGTCGGCGGCAAGCGTCCAGGGCTTCCTGCTCGACCGTGGGTCCCGTAACGTAGCTCTCGTCCTTGCTCGACAGCTGCTGCATCCACTCCGCCGGCGCCGGGCGGTCGCCGTCATGGGTCGGCCTCGAGGTCAGGTGAAGAGCGTCGCCTTCTCTGCGGACGACGTGGAAGCGGCGCCAGCGCCGGCGGCGCTCGCTGGCGAAGTGCCACGCCACCGCCCCCGGGTCGATCCAGCGTTCGAGCTCGGTGGCGCCGCGCCCGGCCAGCACGAGAAACGAGTTCGCCACGTCGGGGCCGAGGCCGGCGTCGAGGAAGACCCGGTGGGCGGCCCGGGAATCGCAGAACAGCGTCGGGGGGCTGGCGGGGTCGCGCACCGGCAGCCCCACCAGCTGGTCCACGAAGTCGGTGGCCCCTTCGATCTCGAACGCCTCCACGGCGAGGATGGCGGAGGGCATCTTGTAGTCGGGGTACGGGTAGTACCAGCGCTGTGCCGGCAACCCGCTTGTCTCGAGGAGGCTTCCGAGCCCGGTGCGCGAGAAGGTCCGCACCGCCGGGTTGCCCGGGTAGCCCGCGAGCCCGGCCCAGGGCTCGTCCAGGTGGTCCTCGCTGAAGCCGAGCAGGTACTTGAGGCCGATCTGGTTCTCGATGGCGAGCAGCAGCGCCCCCTCGGGGCGGACCAGGCCCGCGGCTCGGCGCAGGAACTCGAGGTGGGGGTGATCGGCCCCCGGGGCGCCGCCGGCGTACTCCAGCACGCCGATGACGACGACCAGGTCGAAGCCGTCCGGGTCCTCGAGCTCCTCGAGCAGGCCGCACACCACCTCCACGTTGTCGAGGTCGGAGCAGCGCAGGGCGACGGCCTTGGCCCGGGTCGCGTCGCCCTCGAGGGCCAGGACCCGCGCACCCCGCTCGCCGAGGTGGCGGGTCAGCGCGCCGGTTCCCGCCCCGACCTCCAGGATCCGGTGGTCGGGGCCGATGGCGATGGGGCGCACCAGGTTGGATCGGGCCGGGCTGAGATGGTAGGTGGTCGGCCAGTCGCTGGCCAGCCGGCGCAGCTCGTCCGAGCCGTCCGTCCGGTCCTCGGCGTTGGCCAGGACCTCGAGAACCCGCTGTTCGCCTCCGTCGGCATATCTCCGAGTGGCGCCGAGGGAGCGGAATTCGGCGGTGAGCTTGTGGGTCATCGACACTCCTGACACCGGGTATACGGGTATCGGACGCGCCGTGATTATACCTGCGTTGACCTCGGCTGCGGATTCGACGAGAATGAGCCCGCACAACGGGAGCCCAGCAGTTGACGAGCTTCGAAAGAGCTGTGTGTGCCACGAGCCGCGTCCGTTGATGAAGACGGTCCACGCGGTCACCATCCACCACCGGGGGCGCGACATGCTCGACGTCTGCCTGCGGAGCCTCCTCGCCTCCGTCGACGTCGATCTCGAGATCGTGGTGGTGCTCAACGGTTGCGACGAGGAGCTGCCGGAGATCGTCGAAGAGTCGCCCCGAGTGCACGTGGTGGCGGCCGAGGCGCCGGTCGGCTTCTCCGAAGCCAACAACCTGGGCGTGGCATGGGCGAGGGAGCATTTCGGCGAGCCGGACTACTGGTACTTCATCAACAACGACACCCGCTCCGAGCCGGATGCCCTGGCCCTGCAGGTGGCGGCGCTGGAGGCCGACGACGCGGCCGCGGTGGCCGGGCCGACCCTGCTCATCGACTGGGCCTGCGGCCACCTCAACAGCCTCGGCCTCAACGTCACCGACGACGCCTGGGGCTGGGACGAGGGCATCGGCGTCGCCGTCGCCGACTACGGCCCGCTGCCCGGCCGTCGTCGGGTGACCGCGGTCACCGGCTCGGCGATCCTGGTGGAGGCCGGGGCCTTCCGCCGGGTCGGCGGTTGGACGGAACTCTACGACTACTACTTCGAGGACATCGACCTCTGCCTGAAGGTCCGGAGCGCGGGTTTCCAGGTCGTCCACGAGCCGGCGGCGGTGGTGGGCCACCACGTGTCCGCGACCATGACCCTGGAGTCCGACCACAAGCTCTTCCTGTTCTGGCGCAACCGCCTGGTGCTGGCTTTCGTCCACTGGCCGGTCCGCCTGCTGGCGCGGTTGCTGAAGATCGCGGTGGTCGACGAGATCCTGCGCGGTCCCGCCGACCAGGCGCCCCTGCGACGGCGGGCGCTCCAGGGGGCCCTCGGCAAGCTGCCGCGGGCCCTGGCGGCCCGCCGGCGCCACCGCGGCCGCAGGGACTGGGTCGGGATGCTGCGGCCGCGCGGCTCGGTGCCGGTGATCACCCTTCCCGAGAAACCGGCCGCTCCGGCCCCGGCACCGGCCGAGACGGTGCCGCCCGGGACCTGGGACGCCGCTGTGGGGCTCGAGGTCACGGCCCCGTACGGCCGGCGGGTGCTGGTCCTGGGCTGCGCCCCGCTGCCCTTCGAGGACGAGCGCATGAACCTCGCCCCGGGGGCTCGGACCTGGCAGCTCGCCGGCTCCCTGGCCGACGATGGGCACGCCGTGTGCGTGCTGGCGATGCGGATCCCCGGCACCTGTGAGCCGAGGGACCGCGCCGTTGACCGGGTCGACCCGGGCCACGGTGCCGGCCCGGTGGTCTTCTCGGTGGAGGCAAAGGCCTTCCGCGAACCCGGCGTCGCCGAGTCGGCGGTAGCGGCCTTCCGGCCGGACCTGGTGGTGGGCGGCTCGTCGGCGGGTCCGGCGCTGCGGGCGGCGCAGGTGGCGGGCGAGCGGCCGCTGTGGATCGACCTCTTCGGCGACCTCATGGCCGAGGGCCAGGCTCGTCTCGGCGTCCATCCGGACGACGATCTGCTGGCCTGCCGCGAGGTCCTCGAGGTTCTGCTGGAGCGCGGCGACGCCTTCTCGGCGGTCTCGGACCGCCAGCGTTTCGCGGTGCTCGGCCAGCTCGGCCTGACCGGCCGGCTGAACCGCGAGACCCTGGGGTCCGAGCTGGTCCACACGGTGCCGTGCAGCGTGACCGACGACCGCCAAGACGACGTCGGCGACGGCTCGCCGGACCTCGGCGACCCGGACATCGGGGCCGACGACGTGGTGCTGTTGTGGAGCGGTGGTTTCAACACGTGGTGCGACGTGGCGACCCTCGTCGGCGGGGTCGAGCAGGCCATGGCTGCCGACCCCCGGCTGCGGCTGGTGGTGACCGGGGGGGCGGTCCGGGGCCACGATGACCGCAGCTACCCGGCCTTTCTGGAAGGGGTCGCGCGGTCGCGCTTCGCCGAGCGCTTCCTGGTCCGCGGCGAGCTGCCCACCGGTCGAGCGGCGGCCTACCGCGCGCGCGCCGACCTCGGCATCGTCACCGAGCGAGATCTCGCGGAGCGGTCCCTGGGCTCGAGCGGACGGGTGCTCAGGTGGCTGGCCGAGGGCCTGCCGGTGGTCTGCACCGGTCTGTCCGAGCTCGGCTCGATCCTGGCCGCGGCCGAGCTCGCCTGGGTCTACCGGGCCGGCGACCCCGGCGACCTGGCGCGCGCCGTCCTCGAGGCCGCGGCCGATCCCGAGGCCGCGCGGGAGCGGGCCGAGCGGGCGCGCCGGTACGCCCTGGAGCACTGGTCGCGGGCGACCACCACCGAGCCGCTGAGGCGCTGGGCGAGGCAGGCGCGTCGAGCCCCGGACGCCGGCGTCGCCAACCCGCTGTCGGCGGCGGCCCTGGCCGAGCTCCGGGCCGAGCTCGATCGGGAGCGGGCGCGCTATCATGAGGTCCGATCCGAGCTGGGCAGAATCCACCAGAGCCGGATGTGGAAGACCTGGATGCTGTACCTGAGTGTGCCCTCCATCCTCCGGGGCCGGTGGCGCGGAGGGTCGGGGCCGTCGGGGAGGAGTAGGGAATGAGCCGCGAGTCGGGGTTGCGGAAGGAGGTTCGGGGATGTCGCGCCTCCTGATCCTCGGCGTCAGCCCGCTGCCCTTCGAGTCGACCCTGCGCTCCTTCGGGCCGGGCACGCGCACCTGGCAGCTGACCGAGCCGCTGCTGGACGACGGGCACGAGGTGACGCTGGTCGGGATGCGGATCCCCGAGACCTATCCTGGCGACGCGCCGCCGGAGATCGTCGACAGGCGCGACCGGCTGACCTACGCGTCCATCACCGGTGAGCTCTACTTCCAGGCGCCCTACGTCCAGAGGCTCCACGACGAGCTCCGTCCGGACGCGGTGATCTTCGCCCACGCGCCGGCCTCGTACGTGGCCTCGGTGCTCGAGACCCGGGCGCCGGTCTGGATCGACGTCTGCGGCCACGTCATGGCCGAGGCCCAGGCCAAGGCCGCGGTCTACGCCGACGACTCTTACCTCGACTACTTCTTCAACAAGATGCTCGGCTCGCTCTTTCGCGGCGACGTCTTCTCGACTGTGTCGGACGCCCAGCGCTGGGCGCTCATCGGCGAGCTCGGCCTCGCCGGTCGCCTCAATTCGCTGACCAACGGCGCCGACCTGGTCCACACCATCCCCTGCGGGGCGGAGGAGGTGGACTACCTGCACCAGCGGACGGTGCTGCGCGGCGTCGACGTCGGCGACGGCGACTTCGTTGTGCTGTGGAGCGGCGGTTTCAACACCTGGACCGACGTCGACACCATGTTCGCCGGACTGAGTTGGGCCATGGACCGGGAGCCGTCGGTCCGGTTCGTCGCCACCGGCGGGCAGATCGACGGCCACGACGAGATCACCTACCCGCGGTTCGTCCAGGCCATCCAGGCCTCGCCGCATCGCGACCGTTTCGTCCTCAAGGGCTGGCTGCCGCGCGAGCTGGTGCCCAACTACTACTTCGAGGCCGACGTCGGCATCAACTGCGAGAAGGACATCTACGAGGTTCGTCTCGGCAGCAAGCACCGCATCCTCGACTGGTCCCGGGCGGCCCTGCCGGTGGTGTCCACGAGGGTCACCGAGCTGAGCGCGGCGGTGGAGGAGGACGGCGTCGGGTTCGTGTGCCGCGCGGGCGACCCGGAGGATCTCGGCCGGGCGATCCTCGAGGCGGTTCGGAGGCGCGACGAGCTGCCGGCCATGGGGCGGGCGTTCAAGCGCTCCATGCGCCGCCGGTACGGCTTCCGCGCCACCACGAAGGCGTTCCGTGCGTGGGCGGCGGCCCCGACCTTCGCGCCGGACCGCGAGCGGACCCCGACCTGCCTGCAGCACGCCCTGTTCGCTGCCCCTCCGGCCGCGGCGACCGATGCGCAGGTCGATCAGCCGGCGGACCCGGTGGGAGCCGAGCCGCCGCCGGACGAGACACGGATGCAGTGGCTCGTCCGGGTGGTGCGCAAGTCCTACGAGGACGGGGGCGTCGGGATGGTGCTGCGACGAACCCTGGATCGCGCCAGGGGGCGGGGGGCGTAGCTCGGAACCACCATGAGCAATGTCGGTGCGGACGACGAAGGGAGGGTCGGATCGCGGGACGGTCGCCGGTGCCCACTGGGCCGCACCCCGTCCCGGCCCGTGACCCGTCTGATTTCCCCAAGGGGGCGGTGGTGAGGAACTCCGTCAGCCTGGGCGCGGCCAGAGCGCTGCTGGTCATCGCCGGTCTGAGCGCGGCGGTTGCTCTGGTGTGCGGCCTGGGTTGGTTGACGGCGAGCCGCCGCAGCGTGCCGTCCATCGACGAGCTGAGCGATGACGATCGTCGCCTCCTGGTGACCGCGATGCTCGACACGAGCCCCGGCGTCTTTCGTCCGGTGCCTTTCGATCCCAGGGTCGGGTACACCTTGAAGCCGAATCAGCAGATCGACGACTGGAACGACTCGTTCGTCTCCAACGATCTCGGTTATCGTTCGGCTCCCGCTCGCAAGGACCCCGGCGTCTTCCGCGTTGTCTTCGTGGGCGACTCGTGGACCTTCGGGTTGGGGGTCAGCGAGGCCGAGGCCTTCCCCCGGCAGGTCGAAGAGCTGGCGCGGCGGTATAGCGGGGTGTCGCAGCCGATCGAGGCGTGGTCCCTCGCTCTCCCCGGTTACAACATGCTCAACGAGACCGCCGCTCTGAGCGCGTTCTCGGACCTCCTCGAGCCGGACGCCGTGGTCTTCTGCCCGACGAGCAACGACGTCGACAGCGGTCACGGGGTGCTCTCCAACGGTTCACTCAGCAGAGCGCAGATGCTGGTGGACGAGTTCGGACTGAACGTGCCGATCGCGTTCCACAGCCTGTTTCTCAACTCGCATCTCTACCTCGAACGGTGGCGAGAGGGGATGGAACAGGTCGGCGAGCTGAGCCGGAGGTTCCGCGGGAGAGGTGTACCGTTTCTTCTATTCTTCACTGGAAGGTGGGTGGAGAGCTTGGCTCACGAACTCGTGAACACGGCCGAGATCGATGCCCCCTACATCATCACCCCGGACGAGCTGAGCTCCATGAGCTGGCGGAACCCGCCTCCCTTCTACCACCCCACGCCGGAGGCGCATCGTGAGTACGCCGGGTTGATCTACCGAGGCCTCGGCCCCGAGCTCGGCTGGGCCCCCCTTCCGGACGGGCTCGCAAGGGCCGAGGTCCCCGTTCACCGTCGACTGCTGCAGGAGCGGGACTGGCGGGGACCGTGTCTCGAGGACCTGGCGGCGCACGTTGCCGAGAGCATCGAAGAGACCTTCGTTCCCAGCTCGGACCAGTCGCTTCAGGTCTGCTCCGGCATCGACCTCCGGACCGGGATGATGAGGCGCTCAGCGATGATCCTGATCCGAAAGAGCGACACCACCCGGAGGCTGCTCCTGAAGTTCCGTCGTGCCCAGGGAGTCGACTGGATCTATCCCGTCGACGTCTCTGTGACCATTCCGGGTCCGAAGGGGCCGGCGCGGGCCACGTGGACGATTCCTGCGCGTGGTCCCGAACCACTCGAGTTCACCGTCGACCTGCCGGGGGGCATTTCGGGTGGGGAGGCCGTCGAGGTCATTCTGGAGGCTGGAGGTGTCGCCGTCACCTCGACGGATCTCCAATCGGCGACGGTCCACCTGGTCTCGGTTACACAGGGATGAACTGGGCGCGGCCGGCGGCCCGGGGTGGCTCTCGTCGGTATGTGGGGACGGTGTGACGCGCCATCACCAGCACGGTTGCCTTTCGTTCGCGGATGCACCGTGGCGCGACCAGCGCACGCGCCGGGACTCGATGCCTTCCCCAAATGCCGGGACGGGAACGAGCCGCCGAGCGTGCTGCGGCATTCGCAGGAGCTTCGAATCGCCGCGATGACGCCGCCGGTTGAACGACGAGAAAAGGGCGGCGCCCCGTCCGGGGCGCCGCCTCCTCGATCGGTCCGAAAGGAAACGGTGTTACGGGGCCAGCGTCCTGAAGGATGCGAACTCGTCCACGTAGTACACGCCGGTCTGGGTAGCCTTGGGCTGCATGGCACCCAGAGTCACCGAGTCGCAGAAGATCATGGAGTTGTTGAGGCCGGTCGACACCGAGGCACCTGCGCCGTAGCCGTCAATCACCGACAAGGTGACTTCGCCCGACAGGGTGCCGGGAGTGTCGCCCTGGACCCACTCGATCTGGAGGAGCGAAGGAGAACCCGGCTGCAGGTTGATGCGGTTGGTGAAGCGAACGACACCGGTGTTGTTCTGGGCGCGCAGCCAGATGCGCCAGAGGCCGGACTTCTTGTTCATCAGCACCTGATACGGGGCGTACCAGATGGTCTCATCAGCGGTGCGGCTGACGAACAGCCAGTCCCCGTCGATGCCGTCCCAGGTGTTGACGTCGATCCAAAACTGCGCGCGGTAAATGGTCTCCCTGTCCGGGGTGTCATCCTTGACGTAGGCGTTCTGGGTCGTGCCATCCATGCTGACCGCGAGACCGTAGTTGGTCCCGGCCAACGCTGCGCTGGGAAGGACGTCGATGCCGGCGGCACCGGCAACCGAGGCCAACGACAGGATCCCTGCGATCGCTACCAGGTTCTTGAGCTTCATTCTTACCTCCAAGTCAATCTCGTTCAGCGCGTTGCGGCTCGATCAGCCTATCATGCGGTCGATGATATGAACACACTCAGTATCTATGACGCGCTGCATCCGCCGAGGTAACGTCGGACTCGCGAAGTTTCTCGGGTGCTTTGACGGGCCGATGCCGGCACGGTCGCCTCGGACCCGGTCGGAGTGTCGCGCTCGCTCGGTGCCTGTTCGGGATGCGCGGGGGGACATCCATGGCCTACCACGTGGGGTGGGGAGGCGTGTCCCGGACGCGCTGTGGCACGCCATTCCGGAGTCGCGCGCAGCTGTTGACAGGAGGGTGATGTTAGGATTCGAGGAGCAGTCTGAAGGCGGACCATGAGCTCGACCCGATACCCGACATCGCCGGGCCGACCGGCGAAGCTCGACCGAGATCGCTCGGAGCCGGACGTGTCGATCGTGGTCCCGGCGTTCAACGAGCAGGACTGCCTTCGCCGGTTGTGGATCGAGCTCGAAACAGTCGTTCGCGAGGAGGGCTCGTCGTTCGAGGTGATCTTCGTGGATGATGGTTCCACGGATGGCACCTGGTCGATCATCACGGACCTCTCCCGGACGAATCCCGAAGTGAGAGGCGTCCGGTTTTCGAGGAACTTCGGGCACCAATCGGCGTTGCTCGCCGGCCTGGAACACGCTCGGGGGCGGGCGGTCATTACGATGGATGCCGATCTTCAACACCCGCCGCAACTGATTTCCGAGATGATCGCGAGGTGGCGTCGCGGGGTCAGTATCGTCTCAACGAGGAGGTTGGACAGGGAGGATGTCGGTTTCTTCAAGCGGTTGACCGCGAAGCTGTTCTACGCCATGTTCTCGTCCCTGAGCGAAACTCGAATCGATCACGGGAAGGCCGATTTTCGACTGCTGGATCGGCGGATCGTCGACCTGCTCCTCTCGATGTCCGAGGCGACGCTCTTTCTTCGCGGTATGGTGGAGTGGGTGGGCTTCTCCCAAGAGGTCATCGACTTCGTTCCGAACCCGCGGGTGGGTGGTGGCAGGAGCCGGTACACCTTGAGGAAGATGCTGGTGCTCGCGCTCGCCGGGATCACGTCCTTCTCGGTGACGCCGCTGCGGTTGAGCTTCGCGATCGGAGTCGTCACGACCCTTCTGTCGATCGCGTATGCGATCTTCGCCGTGGTTTCGGCCCTGCAGGGACAGGTGGTCAGGGCGTGGACGTCGGTGGTGTGCTTCTTCAGCTTCCTGTTCGGCGTACAGTTCATCCTCACGGGGGTGTTGAGCGAGTATCTGGCGCAGTCTATCGTGGAGCTCAAGCGACGTCCGCGCTACATCGTCTCCGATTCTGTAGATCACATTTCGCCCGACTGACCTCCGGCCGTTGAGCCCTCGGGTCGCCGCAACCACACTTCCATGATGTCGAAGAGATTGACCGGGACGATCACGCTGTCGAGGAACGTGGCGGGGAGACGGAGCGGAGTCTTCCTGCGCAGCCGCTCGCGGAGATACGACACCGGGTCGTAGGCCGCGGGGTGCGCTATATCG
The DNA here is from genome assembly GCA_035464095.1 of Candidatus Methylomirabilota bacterium. GTDB lineage: Bacteria > Acidobacteriota > Thermoanaerobaculia > Thermoanaerobaculales > Sulfomarinibacteraceae > JAHECW01. Next base: position 12,061 of record DATHSO010000167.1, read on the forward strand.
GTGATCTCGAGCCCTGCCGCTACAGCACGACCCGCATCTGAGGATCACGATCGAGTCGATCCGATGAGCCGCGGATGCGCCATCGACGCCGCACACAGGGCAGGTGTCCAGACGCCGGCGTTCGTTGAGCCCGGGTCTCGTGGCGTCATGCGGAGGTCGGGTCATGGCGAGCTTCTTGGGATGAACCGGGTTCGTGACGCGGCGTCGGGTTTCCGCCCGCTGCGGTGGCGTTCGCCGAGGACGCCTCTGAATCGGTCATTCACGCCGGACATATCGATCGATGAACTCGTCGCGCGAGAGGACCCTGGAGATCCTGCGCCACTGAAGGTCCTCGATGTACACCGTGTCGGGCGAAGCGAGAAGGGGGTCGTCCGGCGAGAGAAGGGAGCCGGCGGCGCCGCGGGTCGACAGCACCCTGGCGCTGACTTTCGGAGGCCCATCGCTGAGGCTCCAGAGTCGGTGCAGGCCCTTATGAAGCCAGTGGCTGTGGTCGGATACCAGGACCGCCTGCCTGTCCCACCACTTCGCGTAGACGTCGGTCGCGCCCCTGCTCAGTCGGGAGGAGTGCGACCAAGGATGCACGGCGCTCGACCCGGCCACGGCAAACCAGATCAGAATCGGGACCGAGACCGCGAACAGCCATTTCCTGGTGATGAAGCCGAGGGTCACGAACGTCCAGAGGATCACGATGATTGCAGGCAGGTAGACGAATCGCAGACAGAAGTGGTTTGCAACCTGGAGAAAGCGGACCTCCGGGGCGTCGAGAACCATGATGGAAGGCAGGCACGACGCGAGAAGAAGCGCCGGAAAGAAGAGGGTGTTCGCGGATCGTCTGAAACCCCAGTAGGCGATGGTCCCGACGATCATGGCGTTGGTCAGGAGGACACCGATGACGAAGCCGGTGCCGGTCTGGCCCCGGCTCGCCATCCATCCGCTGAACTCCGGCCAGGCCACGATGAAGTAGTGGAGCTTTTCGACGAATGAAGAGCCCTCGCCATACTTAGTGAACACGACATCGACCTCGAGCAGCCGGTAACACACGTAACCGAAGAGGCCGAGAATCAGACCGGTCGCGAGCCAGAACCTGGCGCGAACGTCGGGGTGTGCCCGAAGCTCTGCCAGGCGGCTCTCGAGGCCGCATCCGCGGAGTCGGGGTTTCGGCTCCGACCAGGGCATGAAGACGAGGGCGGCGGGCAGGACAGCGAAGATCTCCTTGCCGAGGCACGCCGCGAAGTACATAGCGCCTCCCAGAAGGGCCTTCAGCTTCGTTGGCGACTCGAGATGCCGAGCGATCACGATCGCTCCGAGCATGGCGAACACGGCCCCTTCCAGATAGTGACGGGTGCAGATCCAGGATGTGACGGCGATCGTGGGAGGCGCGAGCAGGACACAGGCCCCGGCTGCCGCCGCGGCACCTCGCGGCAGCCACCGGCGCACCAAGACGAAGCCGAGTGCGGCGACCAGGACGGACGCGGCGATCGAGTGAATCCGGTATCCAGTCGGGTCGAGGCCGAAAAGCTTCCAGTCGAACCAGAGCGAGACGTACAGCAGAGGGACGAAGTTCCCCCAATATTCACCGTAGGTGACGGCACCGACGAAGTCGAGCTCGGCGAGCTCGGCGATGATCATGGTCTCGTCGGGCAGGAACCAGTCATTCAGGGTGTTGCGATACAGGACAGCCGCCACGATCGAGTAGATGACGACCACGATCAGCAGCTCGACTGCGGTTCGCCGCCATCCTCCCGGGCGCAGCTCTTCAGTCAACAACGTACCCCAACTGCCGGAGTTGCTCCTTGGTGGCGTCGCTCACACCGGAACTGCTGCGGGCGGCGGCCCGCAATCCTTCGATCCAGACTCGAACGTCGGTCGCTTCCGATTCCGGCATCGGTCCGGTCGTTTCGATCCAACGCCCGACTCGAAGCTCAGCCCGCCACGGCGACTCCAGCCGGGCGAGGTCGAGCGTTCGGTTGAGCAGGTCCGCCGTCGTCGTGCCGGCGTCGGGAAACTCGCAGATCAGCTGGAGCTCTCCCGTCACCGCGCCTTCGAGGATGAACGTGACGTTCTGCCCGGGATCAAGTGTCAGCTCGAGCTGCTGGCTGAACCACTCGATGTTCGCAGTCGTGATGTCGAAGGATTTGACCCGGAGGGGGTTGACGAGCCAGCCCCGGAGGATGGCGTGCATGGGGTCGTCCTCTCGGTTGGTCAGCGCCAGCCTTACCCCCGTGAACCTGGACTCGAAGTTCGTCGTCAGCTGAGAACGGAGCTCGGCGGTCTTCGGGGAAGTCGCGGCGGTGTCGCGGGTGGCTTCGGGGTCGTCCTCGAGGTCGTACAGCCGTTCCGCACCGTGGTTCGCGGGCCAGATCGAGTTGTTGTAGTGGTACTTGAGGTGGTTCGCACGTCGCAGTGAAAGTCCGAAGTTGCTCGAGCCGGCGTAGCTCACGGCATCGCCCGTGTCGCCCGCGTCGGTGCCGTGCAGGAACGGGAGCAAGGAACGGGCTTCGCTCTCCGGCAGGGGATCGAGACGAAGCAGATCCAGGATCGTGGGGGCGATGTTGACGGTCTGAACCTGCGAGCGTACGCGGGTGCCTCGCACGGCGGCGCCGGGCGCCGCGATCACGAGGGGCACCATGATCTCGCATTCCTGGAGGGTCGCGTGGCCGGCGAGGCCTCGTTCCCCGAGTGCTTCGCCGTGGTCCGACGTGAGGACGACGATGGTGTCGTCTTCGAGGCCGAGGTTCCGGATAGCCTCCAGGATCTGCCCGATGTGAGCGTCCGCGTAGGCGACGGTGCTCGCGTACTGTGCGCGTACCAGGGGCGCCGACGACGGGTCCACGGCCTCGTACCGGGGCGGGTCGCTCGGCTCCCGCCGCACCAACGTGCTGACGAGCTGGTAGCCGGTTTCCTTCACGGGTTTCACGGGGCTGGTGGTCAGCAAGCGGTCCACCTCGCCCTGCTGAGTGCCGAGAAAGCGGCTGAGGTAGGGCTCGCGGGGGCGGTAGGGGGCATGAATCTCGTAGGTGTGGAAGAGCATGAAGAAGGAGCGGTCGCGGTTGGCCTCGAGCCAGCGAAGACAGCGCTCGGTGCCGGATACGAGGTCGTTTCCCGTCTCCCTCGGTCTGATCTTCGGCTCGTAGAAGTAATGAACGCGGTCGAAGCCCTGCATCAGGGCGAACTCCGAGGAAAGGTAGCCGCCGCCGGTGAAGGCGACCGTCGCATAGTCCTGAGAGCTCAGCACCTCGGCCAGAGTCGTCAGGGAGGCGTCGATGGGCTCTCCGACGTTCATGCTGTGGTGGACCGGGTCCATGCCGGTGAACAGCGAAACGTGCGATGGGAGGGTCCAGGGAGACGGCGCCACGACGTTCTCGAACAAGACGCCGCGTTCGCCGGCCCATGCGTCGATGTGCGGCGAGGTGTCGAACTCGGAGCCGTAGCACGACAGGCCATCCGCGCGGAGCGTGTCGAGGACGACCATCACCACGTTCTGCCGCGGGGATCTGTTCGTGCGAGCTGCTACCGTGATGTTCGCGAACGAGGGGAGACTGCGCTTCATTTCGAGTGGCTCGGAGCTTTCGGTGCTGAAGGACAGCACGCCCTTGCGGCCTGCCAGTCGACTCAGATCGATCGAACGGTCCAACCACGACAGCGACCCGGGATCGGCCGGCGCGGAAACCACTTCGTTGAGCAGGATTTCCTCGTCTCCACGCTTCGGCCGCCAGCTGACGATGAAGCGGGTGCTGAACGGTTGTCCCTTCGGGAACCCGAGCGCGAGCTCGAGCTTGGCGGCTTTCGGAACCTTGAGCTCGCGGCGGTACGGCCGACCCGGTGGAGCGAGAACCGCGTAACGGGTATCGCCCGAATAGTCGACTCGCCAGGCCTTCGCCACAACCTGATCGAGAAGCTCGTCGGACGGCACGTACTCGACCCCCACGATGGAGTCGACCTGAACCCGCTGACTGGCCACGGAGGTCGGATCGTACCTGAAGCCGTTGACGACGCCGGACCACTGCTCATGATTGAACACCGGGAACGTGAACGTGGGCGTGATTGAGCCGTTGCTGTCGGGACGGTCGACGGTCAACGAACGGGCCTCCGCGAAGATCTCGCCCTCCCGAGTCCAGAAGATCTGCGCCGCAGCGTTGGTCACGAGCCCGTTTTGGGTCACCCGAATCGCATCGACACGCTCGGCGTCGATGGACGTCGTGCGCATCAGGGACGGGTCTGCGTCCTCCGATCGGAAGTAGAGTCCTCCCGATCTGATCGACAGGCTCTCACCGATGCGTTCCTCGCGCCACGCAGCGAGGTCGGCATCGGTCTTGAACTCCCAGCGGAACACCTCGTTCTCGGTCCAGATAGGCGCCTGCGATGCGAGGGTTTCCGTCGCTTCCGGCATCAACCTGATGGAGTCCAACGAGCCTGACTTCGCGTCGTTCGTCTGGCCGCAGCCGGTCAGCAGAACCACCATCGAAGCCGCGCCTGCGATCAGCATCCTGTCGGCAGCTGCAGCTCGTGGTCGACCTGTGCCGCGGACCCTCCGGGCCGGCGGGACAGCACCTGCCGGCGGCCGAAGATCGGGCCTGCCGTTCACGACCACGGAGCCTTCATCTGGTCAGGCGGCTCTCCCGGTGCGATGACCGGGCTCTTGGCACGGACCACGAAAGGGATCGACGGATCGTCGGTCACCCGCTCGATGTCGACGAAGCCCACGGAGTCGAGCATCGCCACCACGCACATCCGATTGGGAACCCAGAAAATGGTGGGGTCGAAGAACTGCTCGTTGTCCTGCTCCTCGGCTGGGCCGCTCTGGTGGCCCCGGGGATAGAACTTCGCCAGGGAATGGCCGACAAGAGCGGGGTCCTCGTGGATGAGGGTCTGCAGCATCATCGTGCCCGAGCACACGCCGAGGATTTTCTCCAGCGCGAGCAACGGGTGGCGGAGGTGATACAGCACACCGTAAAAGAGGACGACGTCGAAGGTCCCGAAGGTCCTCTCGCTGAGGTCGTAGACGTTGCAGAGGTACGCCGTCGCCTTGGATCCGAGAGCGTCGCGGCAGATGTTGAATCGACGAACCGAGTCGGGGAACGAGTCGATGGCGACCACTTCGGCGGCCCCCCTGCGCTCGGCGAGGAAGGAGAAGTACCCCTCGGCGCAGCCGATGTCGAGCACGCGTTTTCCCGTGAGGTCCTCGGGGACAGCGAAATACGGTTCCTTTTCGACGGCCGGGTCGGACCAGCCCGGTGTCAGGAGATCGTCGAACAGGCGGATCTTCTGAAACCAGTACTTCTCCGCCTCGACCTGCTGCCTGATCCACTGTCGGAACGTCAGGTTTGGCTTGTCATCGGCGGATTGTCTCTTCTGAGAAGGTGTTGCCATCTGAGCCTCCATCAGGAGTCGATTGTTGTCCACGCTGCGGTCGTGCAGAGTCTGGGAAACCACCTCGCTCATCAGGGTGGACGAAAACGAAGCCGATATTACACCAGCCGAGCGGACGCCTGCCGGCTCGAGCCTTTCCCAGAGGCATCCGAGATGTGTCGTTGGTGCGGGTCGTCCGACCGACTGATGCGGCGACGGCCATCGCAGCAGCTCCTGTGCCGAGTCTCAGGGCTGGATCGTGCCCGACCAGCGGGTTGATCCGCCGGTCTCGAAGCCGTCGAAGAAGATCAGGCTCGAGCAGCTGTCGCTGACCAGCACCATGGCGTCGACGACCTCATCGAGGCCGTCGTTGGCGAGCGTGAAGGCCGCGCTGCCGCAGATGTCGGCGAGGGAGAGCGCGAAGGGGGGGTCGTCGGTCTGGCGGCGCAGGTGGAGGACCGAAGAGCCTTCACCGGTGGCCTGGAGCTGGAAGGCGAACAGCCAGCCGGGGGCGGTGAGCAGCTCCATGTCGCACGGCGACAGCAGGGTGCTCGCGGGGTTACCGGGATCGCTCCAGCTGCCCGCCAGGGCCCAGCCGATCCGGCCGGAGCCGGCGTTCTGCTCCTGGCCGAGGCCGTGGGCCGCCGCGCCGTTGCTGTTGCTGACGAGGCTCGCCGGGACATAGCTCAGCGCGGTCGGGTCGAAGGCCACGTCGATGACGGCGGTGGCGACGTTCGCCGAGCCGCCGGGCACTGCGGGCGGCGAGCAGCTCAGAATGCAGGAGGTCGTGGCGGTGCCCGGCCGGAAGTACACGCGGGCCTCGAAGGCCTCGGACGGCGTGACGCAGAAGGTGTTGCTCCCGTCGACGGGGTTGAAGATCTCGAGATCGATCGCGTCCCCGGGCTGCGAGGTCTGCGCGTGCGCCGGTGCGCCGGCCGCCAGGAGCACGGCGACGACGGTGGTCATCAACGCTCGGTGCATCGAGGGACCTCCCTTCACCGGATCGTGTTCCATTGTCGCACACTTCCGCCCGTCCGGGCCTTCGGGTCGGTGTCGCCGGTCACCGGGGCCACCGGAACACCACCGCCCCCGGGGGTGCCGGGGGCGGATTGCAGGGGGGTCGGAGGACGGTCAGTCGAGGTTCTCCTCCTCGTTGCGGCGCGAGCTCGCGACCCGCTCCCAGATCCAGGAGCCGATAAGGTAGAGCCCGATCACGAGGATGATGACCGGCCACCAGTCGTAGAGCCATCGGATGTCGAAGAGGCCGAGCCGGTCCGCGAGGACCAGGCTGGCGACCACGGTCAGGAAGACCCCGAAAACCAGCCGGCCTTCGCCCCTGCGCCGCGGCCGCGGCAGCTCCTGGTCGTCCGAGAGGTTGACGAGCTGGGCCTCCCGGTAGGCGTCGAAGATGGCGTAGAAGTAGGCGAAGGTGATGGCGAAGGCGAGCGGCCAGAGGCGCCCCTCCGACACCACCATGGCCCAGATCGAGACGCCGATGCCGGCGACGATCATCATGGCCCGCTCGTAGGCGCCGACGTAGATGTGGCCGAGGCCGGGAAAGAAGATCGACAGGAACAGGGCGAGCCCCGGCGACTTGGCGAGGGGATCCGGGGGTCGGTGGTACTCCGGCACGGCGGGGGGTGCCGCCGGGGGCGCCGGCGGCCTTTCGGGCGGTGGCAGGGGCGGCGACGGTCTCGGTGGCGCGGCGCCGGCGCCGGTCGAGGGGATCGGCTCGTCGAGGCCGTTCGGCTGCTCGGGGGGCAGAGGCGGTCGGCGGTGTTCGTTCATGGCGCGTCTCCTTGCGGTGTCGGTCCGGGGTCCGGTTCGGGTCCGTCCCCGGGCGCGGTCTCGTCGGTGTCGTCACGGAGCAGTTCAATCCAGCCCTGCACGGCGGCGAGCCGCTCCTCGCCCCAGCGCATGGCCCGCCACAGCAGCACCCGGGCCTCGCCGCGGCCGTCCGCCGCGACCTGGCCGACCTCGCTCGCCGCCCGCGACACCCGCTCCACCGCGGTCGCCTGCACGTCCTGGGCGATGGTGGTCGGGTTGCCGACGACCAGGGAGGTCACCAGGGCCAGGACGTAGGCCGCGGCGGTGGCAGTGCGCCGGCCGAGAATCGGGATCCGGGCCAGGCGATTGCGGACCGCCACGCAGGCGCGCAGCAGGTGGCCGGGCGGGGTCATGGCCTCGCCGACCTGGTGGATCAGGGTCAGGTCGTGCCACACCCGGCGGCACGAAGAGCAGCCTTCCAGATGGCTCAGGAGCCGCTCGAGGTTGGCCTGGGAGATCTCGCGGTCCACGGCCTGGTAGAGCAGCCCCAGCCAGCGCCGGCACGGCGACTCGGCGATCTCGGCGGCGAGGTGGGACGGCGGCTCCACCTCGGCCAGGAGCCCGCCAGCTCCGACCACCGAGGCCATGGCCTCGAAGACGTCGGCACACTCGTCGCAGTGCTCGAGGTGAGCCCGGAGGTGATCGGCCTCGGCGGGGCTCGCGTCGCCGTCCAGGACCGGCCCCATGAGCTCGCGGATCGCCTCGCAGCCGTTCACGACACGCCTCCCTCAGCCGTTCCTGCCGGCGGCACGGCGCGGATCTGCAGCCGCCTGCGGACCGCGGCGGCCAGCTCCAGCCGCGCCCGGTTGAGGCGCGACTTGACGGTGCCCAGCGGGAGCTCCTGGGCCTCGGCGATCTCCTGGTAGCTCATGCCGGCGAAGTCCCGCATCAGCACCAGGGTGGCGAGCTCCTCGTCGAGCTGCCGCAGGCCCGACGCGACCAGCCGGAGCCGCTGCCGGTGCTCGGTGTGTTCGTGGGGATCGTCGGAGCCCGGGATGCGGTCGAGGACCTCGGGGTCGAGCCACGCGGCCTGACGCTCGCGCCGGCTCCGGCGGTAGGAGTCGATGATCAGGTTCTTGGCCACCCGCCAGGCCCAGGCCATGAAGTTGGAGCCGGCGTCGTACCGGTGCAGGTTCTCCCAGAGCTTGAAGTAGACCTCCTGGGTCAGCTCCTCGGCCTCGGCCGCCGACGGCGCGTAGCTCGCGCACAGGCGGTAGATCGGGCGCAGGGTGGCGTTGACCAGGGCGGACCATGCCTCTTCGTCTCCTTCCCGGCAGCGTTCGACGGTGTCCTCCAAGTCTGGGTTCTCCATGTCCACCCTCTACAACGAAGCGCTGCCGGCAAAGGTTCTCGACCGGGTTTGGTCCGGGTCGGAGTATACCCGGGCCGCTTGGGGACCCGACGTCAGCGACAGGGGCAGCGGCAGGGACAGCGACAGCGAGCGAGGCGAGGGCAGCGGCGGGCATGATCGCCTCCGGGTCGTTCTGAGGGCACGGGTAGCCGCCGGTCCGGCGCCTGTCAAGGGCAAGGCAAGTCGCCTCGGAGGCGACCCTTGACAAGCGCCGGACCGGCGGCTGGAGGAGGGTCATGAACGACCCGGAGGTGATCATGCCCAGCGCGCTCTCGTCCAGCCACCTCGTCGCCCACCGAAAGGCGCTCGCCGCTGCAGGCCTCGCGATTCGTTTGGTCATGCGCGTGCCAGCCCCGCTGCGGTCACTGGCGGATCAAGTGGTTCGATCGGCGTCGTCCGTTCCCGCCAATCTCGCCGAGGGCCACGGCCGCTTCGGCAAGGACCGCGCCTACCACTGGCGCGTCGCCTTCGGCTCCGCCAAGGAGGTCGACACCCACCTCCAGCTGCTGGTTGAGGTCGGGGCGGTCGACCGCACCCGAGCTGCCGCGACGATCCGCCTCTTCGACGAGGTCCGGGCCATGACCTGGCGGCTTCTCCACCCGAAGCCGTGACAGCAGCGGCAGCGATCGCCGTCAGCCGCGCAGCCGCTCCTCGACGTAGGCGGCGATCCGCCGCTCGAGCTCGGCGGCGGCGGCGGCGACCGGCGGGCTGAGCCCCTCGCCGAGCTCCTCGGGCGGCGCGATCACGATCCCCCAGACCTG
>DATHSO010000168.1:0-27039 GCA_035464095.1 Candidatus Methylomirabilota bacterium
CCACTCCTCCTCCACCGCCCCCTTCAAGCGACGGACGTACGCCGCGCGCGCCCGGCGCCGCGTGGTGCCGAACACCCGCAGCACCTCGTCCACGTCCACGATCGGGTCGCGCTCCATGCCCACCAACTCGCGGTGGCCGCTCCAGGGGTGCTCGGCCGGGTCGCCGACCAGACCCGACGTCACCGGATTGAGGTGGATGTAGACCAGGAGTGCGTCCAGGTAACGCTGGTCGTCGACCAGCTTGGCCCGGTATCGACCCTGCCACAGCGGACCGTGCACACGCCGCCGCACATTCACGCCCCGCGTCACCCGTTGCTGCAGGCTCCGCATCGGTCGGTCCAGCGACACCGCACTGGTCCGAAGCGCGAGATGGAAGTGGTTCGACATCAGGCACCACGCGAAGACGGTCACCTCGTCCCGGCGCATCACCTCGCGCAGGAGCTCGACGAAGCGCGCCGCCTCGCCCTGGGCGGCGAACGCCTGCTCGCCGCGTGCCAGGCGGTTGTAGACGTGGTAGATCGCGCCCTCCGCGAAGATCCTGGGCGGTCTGGGCATGCTTGTCTCCCGAGGCGATCATAGCAGCTAAGGCGGTATGGCGTGCCTGGCACCTATCCGTTGTTGCCCAATCTGACCATCCTGCGATTCGTTCTCTATCAGACTGACGCTTGACAACCGGGATCGGAGCGCCTAGCTTGTCAGCCAGGGAATTCCCGCTCTGGAGGGCGAACATCATGAAGGAACGGATCAAGCGTCGTCGGCTGACATTGGTGGTGGTGGCGATCTGGGCGCTGGCGCTGGTGGTGCCGGCGCTGATGGCGCCGACGCCGAGCGAAGCGAAGGCGTACGATGTCGGGAAGATGACCTACGCACCAAACCACCCCAATTACTGCGTACCCCTGCCCTACGACTGCTACGTCATCATCGTCTACCCCGACTGACGAGCGGGGAGATGCGGCGCCTGGTCGCGGCCGTCGCCGGCCTCGCCGGCCTGACCGTTGCCGCGCACGCCCTCGAGCCGGCGGACCTCGGCGGTGCAGTGCGCTGCGCCACCCGGCCCGTGGTCCTTCACAAGCCGGCCTACATGGTGGTGGACGCGGTGGTGCGGGGCGAGCGCCTGCTCCTGCCCGACTACACCAACGGCCTCAGGGAGATCGACCTCGGCACCGGCGCCGACCGGCGCTCGGTGCTGCCCATGGGCGGCAAGCGCGGCCAGGTCACCGGGCCCCAGCACCTGGGCTGCGGCGGCGGCCGCTGCGTGGTCTTCGGCGACCGCTACTTCTGGATCTACTACACCGAGGCCTTCGAGTTCATCGACGAGGTCCCCGGGATGACCACCGGCGCCGGGGCGCAGCCGGTGGTCTTCGCCGACCGCATGGTGGTGGCGGGCACCGCCAACCCGGGCGTGTCGGGGGCCGGGGTCGCCTACCTCTTCGTGCAGTACGACGACGGCTCGGTGGTGCCGCTGCAGGAGTACCCGGCGGCGATGCCGATCCCGGAGATCGTCAAGCGGATCCACTTCATGAGCCCGACCGCCGGCGGGGTCGGGGCCTTGCCCGACGGCGGCTGGCTGTACGTGGATGCGAGCAGCTACGGGGTCTTCGTGTTCGATGCCCGGGACCGCCTGGTGCGGGCCTGGCGCGGCACCAACCCGCGCTTCCGCCCGCCCAACTACGACGCCTACGAGCCGGTGCACGACGCCTCCGGCCGCGAGGACTTCTCGCGCTGGAGCCTGGCCCAGACCCAGGTCAAGCGGCCGGTAGCCCTGGCCGACGACCTGGTGGGGATCGTGGTCGGGATCCCGGACGGCCCCTTCAACCAGCGCCACGAGCTCGACGTCTACCGCCTCGACGGCACCCCGGTGGCGGTGGGGGTGCCGATCCCCGAGGTCACTGGGGGCCGGGTGGTGGTGGCCGACGCCGGCGTCGGCCGGCTGGTGCTGGTGGGCCAGGCGAGCTGGGAGCCGGGGGCCCGGACCACGGTGTGGACGGTCGACGTGACCGGGCTCGGGGACTGAGCCGGTGACCGCCCGCCGCGCCGCCGCCAGCCGCCGCAGGATGACCGGGCTCGCGGCGACCGCGCTGGGCGCCGTGCTGGCGGCGGCCGCTGCCGCCGGCTCGTCCGAGCCGCGGGTCGTGGGCCCCGACGGCGCCGCCCTGGCCGGCGCCACGGTCCGCGCCGACGGCGCCGCCTTCTGGGTCGGCATCGGCCTCGACCGGCCGCTGCGGCTGGCTGCGGACGCCGACGGCGTGGTCCGCAGCCCCGCCCTGTCGGCCGCGCGGCTGCTGGTGCTCGACGCCGCCACCGGCCGCCCGGTCGCCGCGGGCCGGCTGCGCTGGCTCCTCCCGGAGGCGCCCTCCGACCTCGCCGAGGTCGGGTGGTCGGCGCGCGGCGGCCGGCTGGACCTGGGCTGCCGGGGCGGGGAGCGGGTCGAGGTGGCGGCCGACGGCTACCGCCCGGCGGAGGTCGAGCTCGCCGCCGACGGCCGCCGGCACAGCGTGCTGCTCGAGCCCCGCGGCACCCTCGAGCTACGGCTCGAGCCGCCGGCGGCGGGCCGGCTGTGGCTCGCCGCCGAGGCCGAGATCACCGCGTTCTCGCCCTTCTTCGACGCCGCCCGGGAGCACGACATCGGCGCCGACGGCCGGCTCCGGGTCGACGACCTGGATCGCGCCGCCGTCCACCTCGGGGTGGTGGTGGTGCCGGGCCGAGCGCCGGTGGAGGGCCGCATCGAGAGCCTGCCCCAGCGCCTCGAGCTGCGGCCCCAGCCGGGTCTCGCGGTGGCCGGACGGGTGCTGGACGCCCACGGCGAGCCCGTCCCGGGCGCCCGGGTGCGGGCCGAGGGCCGGATGGAGTCCCTGGGCGGCTTCCGCTACCGGCAGGAGGCGCCCTGCGGCCCCGACGGCCGCTTCAGCGTCGGCGGCCTGCTCGCCGGCGAGGTCGCGGTCAGGGCCTGCGCCCCCGGCCACGCCTGCGCCGAGGCAAAGGTCGAGGTGGCGGCGGGTGCGGCGACCGGGCCCCTGGCCTTCCGGCTCGAGCCGGGCTGGGACCTGCGGCTCGTCATCCGGGACGAGTGGGACCGGCCGGCGGCGGGGGCGAGGGTGGCGGACCTGGCCGCCTTCCGCCGCCACGAGGCCGACGACCGCGGCGTGGTGGTCTTCGAGGGCGTCCGGCCGGGCGGCACCCTGAATCTCAAGGTCTCGGGCGCCGGCCTGCTGCCCTGGGAAGGCAGCGTCGCCACCGACCGGCCCGAGGTCGTGCTGAGGCTGCCCATGGGGGCGAGCCTCGAGTGGCCGGTGCTCACCGACCGCGACATCCCCTCCGACGAGGTCACGGCGACCTGGAACCGGCTTGACGCCCGCGGCCTCGAGGTCGCCGAAGGCTTCGCCGACTGGGACCCCGGGCTGCGGCTCATGCGGGCCGACGGTCTGGCGGCCGGGCCGCACCGGCTGCGGCTGCGCCTGCCCGGGGCCGCGACCCTCGTCAGCGAGGTGGTCGAGGTCGGCCCCGGCGAGGCCCGGCAGCTGCCGCCGGCGGTGCCCGAGCGCGGCCTGGCGATCGGGGGCCGCATCCTCGACGCCGCCACCCTGCAGCCGGTGGCCGGCGCCCGGATCGGCTGCGAGCCGGGCTCGCCCCACCAGTTCCGCAAGCCCCACGAGCTCGAGACCCTGCCCACCGCGACCAGCGGTGCCGACGGGCTGTTCCTCCTCGAGGGCCTCGACCCGGGCCGCTGCCGGGCACTGGTCCGGGCGCCCGGCTACGCCGCCTGGCGCCGCGACGGGGTCGAGCCCGACGAGGTCGGCGCCGACCTCGGCGACGTCGAGCTCGACCACGGGATGGCGGTAGTGGGCCGGGTCGTCGACCGGGCCGGCCGGCCCCAGACCGGGATCGCGGTGGAGGTCTTCGAGGCCGCCGCCTATGCGTACGTCGCCGAGACCACGCTGCGCAGCGACCACGACGGCTGGTTCCGGGCCGAGGGCCTGCCCGCCGGGCGCTGGACCCTGATCGCGAGCCGGGGCGGCGAGCGCGCCCGCGCCACCGTCGAGGGCGCGGCCGGCGACACCGCGAGCGCCGAGCTGCGCCTGGGCGGGGTCGACCTGGAGGGCGAGGTCTTCATCGGCGACCGGCCGGCGGCCGGGGGCAGCCTGGTGCTGGCGGGCGAAGGGGCCCGGGGCGACGGCATGGTGGTGATGGTCCAGACCGGCGCCGACGACCGACGCCTGTTCGGCATCGAGCAGCCGCCCCTGAGTCTGGCCGTGGCCGGTGACGGTCGCTTCGCCGCCGCAGGGGTCAGCCCCGGCGTCTACACCGCGTCCTACACCCCGCCCGGCGCCGGCGGCTCGCCGGTGAGCCGGGAGCTGGTGGTGCCCCAGGTCGAGACCCACCGCTGCGTCATCCGCTTCGCCGACGCGGGGGTCGACGGGGCGGTGGTGGACGGCGACGGCCGGCCGGTGGCCGGCGCCATGGTGCTGGTGCGCGCGGCCGACGGCTCGGTCCGGGCGAGCGGCTTCTCGGACGGCGAGGGCGCCTTCGCCTTCGTCGGCCTCGACCCCGGCGTCGCCCGCCTCGGCGCCGTCCACGGCGAGTACGGCGACGCCCCCGAGGTCGAGGTCGAGCTGCGTACCGGCGACCGGGCCGGGCCGGTGACCTTGGAGCTCGGCCCGCCCGACGGCGCCGAGCTGACCCTGACCGTGCGCTCGGACGTGGGCTCCCTGGGCGGCGCGCCCGTCTACCTGGTGGGCGCCGACACCGCCACCGGCTTCACCGACTCCGCCGGGGTGGTCGCCTTCACCGGGGTCGCGGCCGGCCGATATCGGGCGTGCGCCGCGGCCTACGGCGGCGCCGTCGGCTGCGGGCCCGAGCTCGCCCTCGACGACGGCGAGGTCGCGCGCAGCGAGCTCGCCCTCGGCCGCGGCGGTCTCGTGCAGGTGCTGCTCGGCCCCCAGGAGCGGGTGCCGCCGCTGCGGGTCCTCACCGTCGACGGCATCGACCTGTCGGGGCTGCTCATGATGGTGAGCCCGCCGGCGGCCGGGCCTGACGGGCTGCTCCTGGGAGCGCTGCGCGCCGACCGCTACCGGGTCACGGTGAGCACCGCCTCGGGCCCGCGCGACGGCGACGTCACCGTTCGCGAGGGCGAGACCGTCACCCTCGACCTGCGGTGACGGCCGTCCGACGAATCCCGGGCCGGCCGCACCGCCCGCTCGCGCTCGGGTAGAATGAGCCGATTGGGAAGCTGGAGGATCCGACGATGAAGCAGGTCGTTCTCGTTGCCGTCGCGGTCGCCCTCGCGATCGCTGTTGCCAATCCGGTCGCCGCCCAGGCCGTCAGGGACGAGACCAAGCTCACCTTCGAAGTGCTGACCGAGGAGTGGGACGAGCTCATCGGCAGCGCCCTCAAGCTCACCGAGGCCGAGGCCGAGGCCTTCTGGCCCCTCTACCGCGAGTACAAGAAGGCCAAGGGCGAGCTGTGGCGGAAGCGGATCGACCTCGCCAAGATCTTCGTCGGCAGCTACAACGACATGTCGCCGGAGATGGCGCGCCTTCTCCTCGACCAGATGTTCGCCATCGACAAGGACATGCTCGAGCTCGAGATGGCCTGGGCCGACCGCTTCGACGAGGTGCTGCCGCCCAACAAGGTGGTGCGCCTCTACCAGTCCGAGAACAAGCTCGAGACCACCATGATGGCCGAGATCATCAAGGAAGTGCCCCTGGCGAAGTAGGCGGACCCTCGCCGGCCCGCCGGCGGGCCGGCGGGTTCGAGGGCTTCAGAGCTTCACTCCGCGAAGGACTGGACCGCCAACTTCTCGTCGTCGAACATCTCGAAGACCCCCACCAGCTGCGCCATGGTGATGAGCTTGCGCGCCTTGAGGTTGGGGTTCAGGAGCTTGATCTCGGCCCCCTTCTCGGACGCGGTGACCTTGCAGCGGATGAGCTCGCCGAGGCCCGACGAGTCGATGACCTTGACCCCGTCGAGGTTGACGATGACCTTGTGGTGGCCCATGTCGAGCTCGTCGACGAAGGCGCCTCGCAGCACCACGTCCCCCCGGCCGATGGTGAGCTTGCCGTCGAGGTCGAGGATGACCACATCTCCGGCTTCCCGTCTGGTGACTTCCATGGTGGACTCCCGTGTCGCGCGCCGCGGGGCGCTGATCTGAGATTCGGATGCATTATCTCACAACTTCCGGCGATCCCGCTCGGACCCTTCGGACGCCGAGCTGTCCGGGTCGTCGCCGGGAGGCTCGTCCCGGGCCAACCCGCGGCAGCGGTGCTCCTCGAGCTCGTCGATGACGGTCTCCGGCGACAGCGGCACCCCGGTTCGGTAGGCGGCGCGGGCGATGACGTGGGAGGCCACCGGCGCCGTCAGCAGCAGGAAGACGCAGACCACGGCCACCCGGACCGCGATCGCCGCATCGCCGAAGTGCAGCGCCACCGCCGCCAGCACCAGGGCGGCGCCGAGGGTGCCCGCCTTGGACGAGGCGTGCATGCGGGTCGGCAGGTCGGGCATCCTCAGCAGGCCGATCCCCGCGATCACCATGAAGGCGATGCCGACCACCGCGACGGCGAAGGCGATCACGACGACCCCCGGCGCTCGAGGTAGCGGGCGAAGGCGACGGTGCCGACGAAGGTGATGAGCGCGAGCACCATGGCCACGTCCAGGAACACCGGGTTGTCGGTGGCGATGGCCCAGAGCCCGGAGGCTGCCACCGCCACCGCGGTCATGAAGTCCAGCGCCACCACCCGGTCGGGCAGGCTCGGCCCCAGCACCAGCCTGACGAAGCCGAGCAGCAGGGGCAGGCCGAGCAGGGCGAGCAGGATCTCTCCCAGCGAGGCGGTCATCGCAGCAGCTCCAGGACCCGGCGCTCGAAGCCGTCCTTGACGCCGCGCCGGATGAGGTCGGGATCGTCGACGAACATGGCGTGGACGTAGAGGCAGCGCCGGTCCTCGTCGACGTCGAGGCTGAGGCTTCCCGGGGTCAGGGTCACCAGGTTGGCGAGGAAGGTGATCTCGGCGTCGCTCGCCTCCTCGAGCGGCACCGCCACCACGCCGGGGCGGCGGGTGGAGCGCGGCGTCAGCACGTCCCAGGCCACCCGCAGGTTGGCGAGCACCAGCTCGACCACGAAGAAGGCCAGGAAGCGGACCGCGTCGACGACCTTGCCGAAGTAGCGGGTCGGCCCGAGAACCGGCCGGGCCAGCCAGAGCACGAGGTAGCCGACCACGAAGCCCACCGCCAGGTGGGCCGGGCCCACCGAGCCCGCCACCGCCGCCCACAGCAGGGCGAGCAGCAGGTTCAGCGCGAGCACCCTCATCGGCCGCCCCCGACGAGCCCGGCCGCCGCGCGGTAGGCGTCGACGTCGAGCAGCTCGGCCGCCGCCCGGTCGGCCACCGCCAGCAGGGCCTGGGGGTCGAGCCCGATGGCGACGGTGAGCAGCGCCAGCACCGCCATGGGCACCGCCATCGTCGCCAGCTCGCGCCTCGACGGCGGCGTAACCCCGGCGGCGGCCGGCGGCTCCTTCCAGAACGCCTCGTTCCAGATCTTGACCATGCTCAGCAGGGTCAGCAGCCCGGCGCCCAACGCCGCGGCGAGCAGGCCCCAGGCCTCGGCCTCGACGGTCGCCGAGATCACCCCGAGCTTGGCCCAGAAGCCCGACAGGGGCGGGATCCCGGCCAGGCTCGCGGCCGGGATCAGGAACAGGGCCGCGAGCCAGGGCGCACTGGCTAGCCCGCCGAGGGCGCCCAGGTCCTCGGTGCCCCGCAACCGGGAGATGACTCCGGCCGCCAGGAAGAGGTTGGTCTTCACCAGGATGTGGTGGACGGTGTAGAAGACGGCTGCGGTCAGGGCGAGCTGGCGGACGGCGGCGTCGGGGGCGCCGAGGAGCGCGACCCCGACCACGATGTAGCCGATCTGGCTGACGATGTGGAAGGACAGGATGCGGCGGACGTTGAACTGGGCCACCGCGCCGACGACCCCGGCGAGCATGGTCAGGGCGGCGACCATCGGCAGGAAGCGGAAGATGTCCTCGACGCCGACGAAGACCAGCCCGTAGACCCGGATCAGGGCGTAGACCCCGACCTTGGTGAGCAGGCCCGCGAACAGGGCCGACACCGCCGCCGGCGGCGTGTGGTACGAGGCGGGCAGCCAGAAGTGGAGGGGAAACAGCGCCGCCTTGATGCCGAAGGCGACCAGGAACAGGCCGGCCAGGGCCGCCGCCAGGGCCGGCTGCTCGGCGGCGATCACCGGCATCCTCACCGCCAGGTCGGCGAGGTTGAGGGAGTGGGCGGCGCCCGAGGTGAGGCCGACCCCGGCCAGGAACAGGGCCGACGAGAACAAGTTGAGGGTGACGTACTTGAGCCCGCCCTCCATCTGGGCCCGGCCGCCGCCCAAGACCAGCAGCACGAAGCTGGCCATGAGCATGACCTCGAAGCAGACGTAGAGGTTGAACAGGTCGGCGGTCAGGAAGGCGCCGTTGACCCCGGCCAGCAGCACCATGAGCAGGGCGAAAAAGCCCATGCCCCGACGCTCGGCGTCGACCTCGGCGAGGGCGTAGACCGCCACCGCCGCCCCCACCACCGCGGCCACCAGCACCATGAGGGCCGCCAGGGTGTCGGCCACCAGGGTGATCGCGTAGGGTTGGGGCCAGGCGCCCACGTGCACGGTCTGGGGACCGTGGCGCCAGACCGTCGCCATCAGGGCGGCGGCGCCCGTCAGCAGGGCGGCGGCGCCGGCCAGGCCCAGGACCTGCTGGGCGCCGCGCCGGCGGAAGGCCACCATGACCCCGGCGCCGGCGAGCAGCGGCACCACGATGGGCGCGACCACGAGCAGCGCGGTCACTCGGTGGACCTCATGTCGTCGCTGTCGTCGGTGCCGGTCAGGTCCACCACCCGGTGGACCAGCACCGCCGCGAAGGCGACCACGGCGAAGCCGATGACGATGGCGGTGAGCACCAGAGCCTGGGTCAGGGGGTCGGCGACCCCGGGCTCGGGCGCCAGCGCCCCCACCGCCGCGATCGGCGGCCGGCCCCGGACCAGCCCGCCGGCGGTGAAGATCAGGAGATTGGCGGCGTGGCCGAGGAGCACCAGCCCGAACACCAGGCGCACCACGTTGCGCCGCAGCATCAAATAGATGCCGCAGGTGTAGAGCAGCCCGACGACGACGGCGAGCACCAGGGTCATCGGCTGGCCTCCTCGTCGAGAGTGAAGAGGATGGTCAGCACCGAGCCGACCACCACCAGGAAGACCCCCAGGTCGAAGAGCAGGGGGGTGCCGAGCTTGCCGAGGCCGGGCACCGGGCGCTCCCACCACAGCCCGGCCAGCAGCGCGCCGCGGCCGGGGAGCCCGGCGAGGCCGGCGGCGAGCGCGGTCAGCACCCCGACGCCGGCGAGGGCGCGGGGCTCGACCCGGAGCAGGCGCCGCGCCCGGCCGACCCCGAAGGCGAGCTGGTAGATGGCGACCCCGCCCGCCGCCAGCAGGCCGCCGATGAAGCCGCCGCCCGGGTCGTTGTGGCCGCGCAGCAGCACGAAGACCGCCAGCACCAGCATGAGCACCAGCAGGAGGCGGGCGGCGGTGCGCAGGATCAGAGAGTCGGTCATGGCTCGGACCTGCCCGCACCGAAGCGCCAGCCGATGAGGGCAGCGACCCCGAAGGCGGCCACCGCCACCACCACGATCTCGCCCAGGGTGTCGAGGGCGCGGAAGTCGACCAGGATGACGTTGACCACGTTGCGCCCCTTGGCCTCGGGCACGCTCGCTTCCAGGTAGAAGCGGGTCGCGTCGGGCCCGAGGTCGACGGAGGCCGACAGCAGCACCAGCAGGGCCATGACCAGGCCGAGGGAGGCCGCCACCGCCAGGTCGCGCAGCCGGCGCGAGGTGGTGCTGCGCCGCACCGGGGCCGGCAGCCGCGTGAAGACCAGCACCAGCAGGATCACCGACAGGGTCTCCACCATGACCTGGGTCATGGCGAGGTCCGGGGCCGAGTACAGGGCGAAGAGCAGGGCGACGGTGAGTCCGGTGACGCCGATGGCGGCGACGCTTCCGAGCCGCGAGCGCAGCAGCGTTGCCACCAGGGCGCCCGCCGCCAGCAGGGCCGCGACCAACAGGTCGAAGGGCTTCGGCCAGGCAGCTGCAGGGAGATCCTCGGTCACCGCCCAGCGCAGCAGGGGCGGCGCGGTCACCACCACGGTCGCCGAAACCCCCAGCAGCAGGTAGTGCCGCAGCATGCCGGTCTGGAGCAGCCGCGTCACCGTCCCGGCCGCGCCCGGCAGGGCGTCCATCGCGGTCTCGAAGAGCCGCTTCGGCCCCCACGTACCGAGGCGCACGACGACGGCCGCAAGTGGCGCGGCGCCGCGCCGCACCATCAGGTAGAGCCCGACACCGGCGGCCAGGGTGAGCAGGCTCAAGCCGAGGACCAGAAGAGCCTCGGCGTGGACGCCGTGCCAGAGCTTCAGGTCCATGATCACGGGCCGCCCGACGATGGCCGACGCGGCGCCGGATCCGAGAGCGACCTCGAAGCTCGTGGGGAAGCCGCCGATGGCCAGACCGGCCACGGCCAGGACCAGAGGCCCGAGGACCATCGCCGGGGGCGCCTCGTGGGGAGATTTCGGGCTCGACCGGGGCGGCCCCCAGAACGGTCGCGCGCCGACCATCAGGGCCGTGGCCACCAGGGCGATGTTGGCGAGCACCGCGGCCAGGATCAGCCACAGCCCGATGGTCTCGGCGTCGAGCTCGGACTTGTACTGCAGCTCCTTGCCGATGAAACCGAACATCGGCGGCGCGCCGGCCTTGGACAGGCCGGCCAGCACCCCGGCGGCCGCCGTCCACGGCATCACGCGGGCGAGACCGCCGAGGCGACCGAGGTCGCGGGTGCCGGTTTCGTGGTCGAGGTTTCCGGCGACCATGAACAGCGCCGCCTTGTACAGGGCGTGGGCGACCAGGAAGACCACCGCGCTCTTGACCGCGAGCTCGGTGCCGACCCCCAGCAACATGGTCAGGATGCCGAGCACCGCCACCGTGGAGTAGGCGAGCACCTTCTTGAGGTCGCGCTGGGGCAGGGCCATGACCGCCCCGACCAGCATGGTCACCAGGCCGAGCCCGGTGACCGCCCAGCGCCACTCGGCGGTGTCGCCGAGCACCGGCGACAGCCGGGCGAGCAGGTAGACCCCGGCCTTGACCATGGTCGCCGAGTGGAGGAAGGCGCTGACCGGGGTCGGCGCGGCCATGGCGGCGGGCAGCCAGAAGTGGAAGGGCACCTGGGCCGACTTGGTGGCCGCCGCGAGCAGCACCAGGGCGAAGATGGCGAGGTACAGGGGGTGGCCCCTGAGGTCGACCTGCGCGAGCCCGGTCACGGTGCCGGCGACGGTCGGCTCGAGGCCGAGGCCGACCGCCGCGGAGCGCGCCATGACCAGGGCCGCCAGCAGGGCGAGCCCGCCCGCCGCCGTCACCACCAGGGCCTTGAGGGCAGCGGCGCGGGCCTCGGCGCGAGCGTGGTCGAAGCCGACCAGCAGGAAGGAGGACACCGAGGTCAGCTCCCAGAACACGAACAGGGCGATGAGGTCGTCGGCCAGCACCAGGCCGAGCATGGCCCCCAGGAAGACCAGGAGGGTCGCCAGCAGGCGGCCGAGGCGGCGGTCGGCGCCCAGGTAGCCGCCGGCGTAGACCAGGATCAGGGCGCCGATGCCGCAGATCAGGAGGCCGAAGATCGCCGACAACCCGTCCAGGCGCAGGGCGAGCTCGACCGAGAGCCCCGGCGCCCAGGCCCGGCTCTCGATGACCGCCTCGCCCGGGCCCAGGGGCAGCGCCCGCAGGATGGGCAGCGCCGACACCAGGGGGACCACCGCCAGCAGCCAGCCGGCTCGGGACCCGAAGCGGCGCGCCAGCCAGGGCGCCGCGAAGGCCGCGACGAAGGGCAGCAGGGTGGCGATGAGGAGCACGGGTCAGGGCTCCTCGGGGTCGCCCCCGGCGCTCCTCGGCGGCAGCGAACGGCCCAGGATCGCGACGCCGACGGCGGCCGACAGCAGGGACGCCACGAGGGTCCCGAGCTTGGCGCCGTTGATCGTGGCCTCGTCGGCGAAGGCCAGGTCGGTGATGAACAGCGACATGGTGAAGCCGATCCCCGCCAGGCAGCCGACCCCGACGATCTGCGACCAGCTCACCCCCTCGGGCAGGGTCCCGAGGCGGGTCCTCACCGCCAGCCAGGCGAGGCCGACGATGCCCAGGGGCTTGCCCAGGGCGAGGCCGAGGAGGATGCCCAGGCTGACCGGGTTGTCGAGGGCCTCGAGGATGTGACTGTCCACCTTCACCCCGGCGTTGGCGAGGGCGAACAGGGGCAGGATCAGCCAGACCTGGATCGGGTGCAGGGAGCGCTCGAGCATGAGGCCGGCGGGCAGGGTCTCGTGGGAGCGGGTGTGGAGGAACTCCACCGCCTCGAGCTGCTCGCGGTCGGTGATGATGCAGTCGTGGGACTCCTGGCGGCGCTTGACCGTGTCGAGGAAGGTCTCCGCCTCGGCGACGAAGCGCCGGACGTTCACCTGCGGACGGACGGGGATCACCATGGCGAGCAGAATGCCGGCGACGGTGGCGTGGATTCCCGAGGCGAAGATGTCGAGCCAGACGGCGATCATCAGGATCAGCAGGAAGCCGGTGCGGCGGACCCGCAGCCGGATGGCCGCGAACAGCACCGCCAGCAGCACCACGGCGAGGCCGAGGGCGACGAGGTTGGTCTCCTCGGTGTAGAAGATCGCGATCACCGCCACCGCGCCGAGGTCGTCGGTGATCGCGAGGGCGGTCAGGAAGACCTTGAGACCGATCGGCACCCGACGGCCGAAGATGGCCAGCACCCCGAGGGCGAAGGCGATGTCGGTGGCCATGGGAATGCCCCAGCCCGGCGCCCCGGGGCCGCCGGCGTTGAACGCGGCGTAGATCAGGGCCGGCACCGCCATGCCGCCGAGCGCCGCCGCCACCGGCAGGCTCGCCTTGTCGAGGCTGGACAGCTCGCCGACCACCAGCTCGCGCTTGATCTCGAGGCCGACCACGAAGAAGAAGATCACCATCAGGCCGTCGTTGACCCAGTGGTGGAGAGTGAGCTTGAAGGTGGCGTCGCCCCAGGAGACGCCGATGTAGGTGTGGAGGACGTCGTCGTAGGCCCCCGACCACGCCGAGTTGGCGAGGACCATGGCGGCGAGGGCGGCGGTGACCAGCAGGCCGCTGCCGATGACCTCCGAGTGGACGAACCACTCGAAGTAGGTCACGAAGCGCCTGCTCTCCCCGTCCGACGTCAACCGTGCCATCTTCCCCTCCCGACCTTGCTGTTGGGGGCGATGATACGGCATCGCGCTGCCGGCGTGTCTTGACCCGGCGCCGGGAGGTCGGCGACAATCCGCGATCATGAAATCCAGTTTCAGAACATCGTGGGACCGGACCGCCGCCGGACTTCGGATGGCAGCAGTGCTCCTGCTGGCGATCAGCGCCGTCACCGGGTGCCGGGAGGCGCCCGCGGTCGCCCCGCCGCCGCCGCCCGAGGTGACGGTGGCGACGCCCGAGGTTCGCGACGTCACGGTCTTCGAGGAGTTCGTCGGCACCACCGAGGCCTTCAGGTCGGTCGAGATCCGGGCCCGGGTGCAGGGCTTCCTCGACCGGACGGCCTTCGAGCCGAGCTCGTTCGTGCGCAGGGGCCAGCTGCTGTTCGTCATCGAGCCGGCGCCGTACGAGGCGCAGCGGGATCGCGCCGCGGCCAACCTCAAGTCCGCCCAGGCGGCCCTGCGACGCGCGGAGTCCGACCTCGACCGGCTCGAGCAGGCGGTGCGGACCAACGCCGTCAGCCAGCAGGAGGTGACGCGGGCCCGCGCCGAGCGCGACCAGGCGTCCGCCGCCCTGCTCGAGGCGGGGGCGGCGCTCACCAACGCCGAGATCCAGCTCGGCTACACGAGGCTGGAGTCGCCGATCGACGGCCTCGTGTCGCGCAACTACGTCGATGTCGGCAACCTGGTCGGTGTCGGCGAACCGACCCTGCTGACCACGGTTCGCCGGATCGACCCCATCTACGCCTACTTCGAGGTCTCGGAACGATTCGTCGCGCGTGCTCTCGAGCAAAAGGGAGGGCACAGGGACCCGGACGAGCTCGAGGACACCAAGGCGACCCTGCTGCTCGAGGAGACCGGCCTCGAGATCGAGGGCTATCTCGACACCCTCGAGAACACGGTCGACACCGCCACCGGGACCATTCGCGTCCGCGGGGTCTTCCCCAACCCGAACGCCAAGGTCTTTCCCGGCTTCTTCGTCAGGGTGCGGCTGCCCGGCGACGAGATCGAAGACGCCGTGCTGGCCCGAGAGACCGCCCTCGGCACCGATCTCGGCGGCCGCTACGTGATGGTGGTGGGCGCAAACGACGTGGTCGAGCGCCGCTACATCGAGCCGGGACCGCTCCAGAGCGACGGCACCCGGGTGATTCTGCAGGGTCTCGAGGCGGGCGAGAGGTACATCACGGAAGGTCTGCAGCGCGCGCGGCCGGGGCTGCCGGTGACCCCGGTCGACGCGGCGGGGCAGTAGCTGATGTTCAGCAGGTTCTTCATCTACCGTCCGATCTTCGCGGCGGTCATCTCGATCGTCATCGTGCTGGTGGGCGTGCTGTCGATCCCGCTGCTGCCGGTCGAGAGCATGCCCGACATCACCCCGCCCTCGGTTCAGGTCTCCACCGCCTACCCCGGCGCCGGCGCCTCGGTGGTGGCGGAGAGCGTGACCGCGCCCATGGAGGAGAGGATCAACGGCGTCGAGAACATGCTCTACATGTCCTCGAGGTCGGCGTCGGACGGCTCGTGCAACATCACCATCACCTTCGAGGTCGGCACCGACGTCGACATGGCGACGGTGCTGGTCCAAAACCGGGTCAACGAGGCGCTGCCGATCCTCCCCGAGGAGGTCAAACGGCAGGGCGTCAAGGTCGAGAAGCAGAGCACCAACATCACGCTGATGGTCAACATGGTGTCGCCGAACGGCACCTACGACGAGCTCTACATCTCCAACTACGTCACCACCCGGATCAAGGACGTGGTCGCGCGGATCAACGGCGTCTCCAAGGTCAACATCTTCGGCGCCAAGGACTTCGGCATGCGGATCTGGATCGATCCGCTGCGGCTGCGGGCGCGCGGGCTGACCACCAGCGACATCGTCAACGCCCTGCGCGAGCAGAACGTCCAGGTCGCCGCGGGCCAGATCGGCGGCCAGCCCGCCCCTCGGGACCAGCCGTTTCAGTACTCGATCTCCACCCTCGGCCGGCTCGAGACCGTCGAGCAGTTCGAGAACATCATCGTCAAGCGCGGCGAGCAGGCGCAGCTGGTGCGGGTGCGCGACGTGGCCCGCGTCGAGCTCGGCGCCCAGAGCTACCAGTGGTACGCCGAGCTCGACGGGGCCCCATCCATCGCCCTCGGCATCTACCCAGCCCCCGGCGCCAACGCCCTCCAGGTGGCCGAGGGCGTCAAGGCCCAGATGGCCGAGCTGGCCGAGGACTTCCCCGACGACCTCGAGTACCGCGTCCTGTACGACACCACCGAGTACATCACCCAGTCGCTCAAGGAGGTGGTCACCACCCTGATCGTTGCCGTGCTGCTGGTGGTCTTCACGGTCTACATCTTCCTCCAGGATCTCCGCACCACCCTGGTGCCGGCGATCACCATCCCGGTGTCCCTGCTCGGCACCTTCGCCGTCATGCTCGCCCTCGGCCTGTCGATCAACGGTTTGACCATGTTCGGCCTGATTCTGGTCATCGGCATCGTCGTCGACGACGCCATCGTGGTGGTCGAGAACACGATGCGGATCATCGACGAGGAGGGCCTCGACTCGAAGGCCGCCACCGCCAAGTCGATGGTGGAGATCACCGGGCCGGTGGTCGCCACGACCCTCGTGCTGCTGGCCGTCTTCGTGCCGACCATCGTCATGCCCGGGATCGTCGGCCGGCTCTACCGCCCCTTCGCGATCACCATCTCGGTGGCGACCCTGTTCTCGTCGATCAACGCGCTGACCCTGAGCCCGGCCCTGTGCGGCATGCTGCTGCGGCCGTCCAGAAAGGACCGCCGGGGCTTCTTCGGCCTCTTCAACCGCGCCCTGAAGCGGGCCTCCTCCGGCTACCGGGCGGTGGTCGGCGGCCTGCTGCGCAAGGCGGTCATCGGCGGCGCGGTCTTCGCCGCGATGCTGGTGGCGGCCTGGCTCGGGGTGACCGCCCTGCCGACCGGCTTCGTGCCTCCGGAGGACGAGGGCTACTTCATGATCTCGGTCCAGCTCCCCGACGCCGCCTCCCTCGGCCGCACCCAGGAGGTGATGAACGAGGTCTCCGCGATCCTCGCCGACACCGAGGGCATCCGCGGCGCGGTCGTCGTCGGCGGGTTCTCGCTGCTCGACTCGGTGGTGGCGCCCAATGCCGGCGTCGGCTGGGTGGTGCTCGACCACTGGGACGAGCGCTCGTCGCCGGATCTCCACATCCAGGCGGTGGTCGACTCGATCAATCGGCGGCTGGCAACGATCCAGGGCGCGATCGCCTTCGCCGTGCGGCCGCCGCCGATCCAGGGCCTCGGCACCACCGGCGGCTCGCAGATGGAGCTGCAGGACCGCGGCGGCGCCGGCCTCGAGCTGCTACAGCAGGTGGCCTACGACATCCAGCGTCAGGGCGCACGGCACCCGGTGCTCGGCGGCGTCAACACCACCTTCCGCGCCGGCGTACCGCAGCTCTTCCTGGAGGTCGACCGCGAGAAGGCGCGGCGGCTCGACGTGCCTCTAGACGTCATCTTCAGCACCCTGCAGGCCAACCTCGGCTCGGCCTATGTCAACGACTTCAACCTCTTCGGGCGGGTGTGGCGGGTCCTCGTCCAGGCCGACCAGCCCTTCCGCCTCGAGCGGGCCGACATCACCCGCCTCGAGGTGCGCTCCAACTCGGGCCGGATGGTGCCGTTGGCCACCCTGCTCGAGGTCCGGGACACCGTCGGGCCGACCGTCGAGAGCCGCTACAACCTCTTCCCGTCGGCCTCGCTCATCGGCGGCCCCAGACCGGGCCACAGCTCCGGCGAGGCGATGGCGGCCATGGAGGAGCTGGCGCGCAATCACATGCCGCCGTCCATGGGATTCGAGTGGACCGGCGTCGCCTTCCAGGAGCGGGCGGCGGGCGGCGCCGCCGTCCTGATCTTCGCGCTCGCGCTGGTCTTCGTCTACCTGTTCCTGGCCGCCCAGTACGAGAGCTGGTCGCTGCCGCTCAGCGTCATGCTGACGGTGCCCACGGCGGTGCTCGGCGCCGCCGCCCTGACCCTGCTGCGCGGCCTCGACAACAACGTCTACTTCCAGATCGGGCTCGTGCTGCTGATCGGTCTGGCGTCCAAGAGTGCGATCCTGATCGTCGAGTTCGCCAACCAGCTGGCGAACGAGGGCAGGACGGCCTTCGAGGCCGCGATCGAAGCGGCCACGCTGCGCTTCCGGGCGATTCTGATGACCGCGTTCTCATTCATCCTCGGCGTCATCCCGCTGGTGGTCGCCACCGGCGCCGGCGCCGCGAGCCGGGTCTCCCTGGGCACCGCGGTCTTCGGCGGCATGCTCTTCGCCACCGTCGGCGGCCTGATCATCACGCCGTTCCTGTTCTACCTCGTCAGGCGCCTGACGGCGCGATCGGCGGCCCCTGAGCCCGAGCCAGCGGGCGCCGGGGCGGGGGGCGCCTCATGACGCCCGGCCGTACCCTGCCGTTTTCGTGGTCGCGATCGGCACCGCTCGCCGGTCTGGTCGCCGTCATCGCCCTGGCCGGCTGCACCGTGGGGCCCGACTACGAGCGGCCCGAGCCGGCCACGGTGCCCGACGCCTGGAGCAGGGCCGCCACCGAGGGCGTCCTCGACGGCTCGTCGTCCATCGAGAGGTGGTGGCAGCTCCTGGACGACCCGACCCTGACCTCCCTCGTCGAGCGCTCCAGGGAGTCCAACCTGACCCTGCGCCAGGCCATGTGGCGGATCGAGGAATCGCGCGCCCTGCGCGGCGTGGCCGCCGGCCAGCGGGTGCCCCAGCTGAGCCTGAGCGCCGAGGCCGGCCGCAGCCAGGCGTCGGACAACGGCGCTCTCGGCGCGCTCGCCCCCCCGGGCGGCTTCGAGGCCGCCGACCTGGTCACCGCCGGCGGCGCCGCGGGCTGGGAGCTCGACCTGTGGGGCCGGGTCCGCCGCCAGGTGGAGGCCGCCGACGCCACCCTCGAGGCGTCGCTGGAGGACGCCCGGGACATCCTGGTCGGCCTCTACGCCGAGGTCGCCGTCAGCTACGTCACGGTTCGCGAGCTTCAGGAGCGGCTGCGCCTGGCGCGGTCCAACGTCGCCGGTCAGGAGGACACCCTGCGCCTCACCCGGGACCGCTTCGACGCCGGCCTGGTGTCGGCCCTCGACGTCGCCCAGGCCGAGTCGAACCTGGCCGCCACCCGGTCGCTGATCCCGACCCTGGAGCAGGCCCTCGAGCTCGCTCTGAACCGCCTCGCCGTGCTCCTCGGGACCGCCCCCGGCGCCCTCGACACCGAGCTCGCCGAAGCGCGGCCGCTCCCCGACGAGACTTCAGCCGTCGACGCCGGCCTGCCCGCCGACCTGCTCCGCCAACGGCCCGACGTCCGCGCCGCCGAGCGCCGTCTCGCCGCCCAGACCGCCCGCATCGGCGTCGCCACCGCCGAGCTCTACCCCCAGCTCTCCCTGAGCGGCTTCCTCGGGCTCGAGGCCAGCGATACCGGCGACCTCTTCAGCTCCGACAGCGTCACCTGGTCGGTGGGCCTGCCGATCCGGTGGCGGCTGTTCGCCGGCGGCGCCATCAGGTCGCAGATCGCCGCCGAGGAGGCGCGCACCGAGCAGCTCCTGGCCGCCTACGAGCAGGCCGTGCTCGTCGCCCTCGAGGAGGTGGAGAACGCTCTCGCCTCCCACGCCAACGAGGTCGAGCGGCGAGCCCGCCTGGCCGAGGCGGTCGATGCCACCGAGCGCTCCCTCGACCTGGTGCTGACCCAGTACCGGGCCGGGCTCACCGACTTCCAGAACGTCCTCGACACCCAGCGCAGCCTGCTCAACCGCTCTGACGAGCTCGCCGCCAGCGAGGGCCTGGTGGTCAAGAACCTGATCGCCCTGTACCGCGCCCTCGGCGGCGGCTGGGACCCGGAGGGCGCGCGGGCGCAGCCTTGATCCGGCTCCGGCTCCGGGTCCAGGTGCGGGTCCGGGTCCTGCCGCTGATCGCTGCTTGCTGGCGCTGATCGGTGCTTGCTGCCGCCGTATCGGACGCGGACGCGGACGCGGACGCGGGGGCGGACGGGGATACGGATGCGGCGACGATCGCTGCCCCGAAACGGCGCCGCTCTGCTAGCCTGGGGGACCGTGGGGGCGGGGACCCCCGAAATGGAGGGAATGATGAGACGAGCCCTTGTCGCGTTGACCGTCGTCGCGCTCGCCCTGCCGCTGTCGGCGGCCTCCAAGGACGACCAGCCCGTGATGGCCGCGAAGACCTTCGCGGGCCTCGAGCTGCGGGGCATCGGCCCGGCCCTGATGTCGGGCCGGATCGCCGACATCGCCATCGACCCGGGCGACCCCGTCACCTGGTACGTGGCGGTGGGCTCGGGCGGGGTCTGGAAGACCGGCAACGCCGGCACCACCTGGAGCCCGATCTTCGACGACGAGGCGTCGTACTCCATCGGCTGCGTGACCCTCGACCCCGGCAACCCCAACGTGGTCTGGGTCGGCACCGGCGAGAACGTGGGCGGCCGCCACGTGGGCTTCGGCGACGGCGTCTACCGCAGCGACGACGGCGGCGCGAGCTGGCGGAACATGGGCCTGGAAGCGTCCGAGCACATCTCGAAGATCGTCGTCCACCCCGCCGAGGGGGACACGGTGTGGGTCGCCGCCCAGGGACCCCTGTGGTCGTCGGGCGGCGACCGTGGCCTGTACAAGACCAGCGACGGCGGCGCCTCCTGGAGCAGGGTCCTGTCCGCCGGCGAGTGGACCGGGGTGACCGACCTCGTCATCGACCCCCGGGACCCGGACCTGCTCTACGCCGCCACCTGGCAGCGCCACCGCACGGTGGCGGCTCACGTCGACGGCGGCCCCGAGAGCGGCATCCACCGCTCCACCGACGGCGGCGCCACCTGGACCGAGCTCACCGCCGGCCTGCCCGAGGGCAACATGGGCAAGATCGGCCTCGCCATCTCGCCCCAGAACCCGGACGTGCTCTACGCCGCCATCGAGCTCGACAACCGCAAGGGCGGGGTCTGGCGCTCCGCCGACCGCGGCGCGAGCTGGTCCAAGCGCTCGGACGCGGTCTCCGGCGGCACCGGGCCCCACTACTACCAGGAGCTCTATGCCAGCCCGCACGCCTTCGACCGGCTCTACCTGATGGACGTGCGGACCCAGATCTCCGACGACGGCGGCGCCACCTTCCGCCGGATCAGCGACGACGCCATGCACCCGGACCACCACGCCATCGCCTTCAGGCCCGACGACCCCGACTGGCTGCTGGTGGGCACCGACGGCGGGCTCTACGAGAGCTTCGACCTGGCGGCGACCTGGCGCTTCGTCGCCAACCTGCCGGTGACCCAGTTCTACAAGCTCGCCGTCGACGACTCGGCGCCGTTCGCCAACGTCTACGGCGGCACCCAGGACAACAACACCCAGGGCGGGCCGACCCGCACCGACAGCGTCAACGGCATCCGCAACGCCGACTGGTTCATCACCCTGTTCGCCGACGGCCACCAGCCGGCGGTGGAGCCGGGCAACCCCAACGTCGTCTACTCCCAGTGGCAGCAGGGCAACCTGGTGCGCACCGACCGCAGAACCGGCGGCATCGTCTACATCCAGCCCCAGCCGGAGCCCGGCGACCCCCCCGAGCGCTTCAACTGGGACGCGCCGATCCTGGTCAGTCCGCACTCGCCGACGCGGATCTACCACGCCTCCCAGCGGGTCTGGCGGTCCGACGACCGGGGCGACAGCTGGACCCCGATCAGCCCCGACCTGACCCGCGACCAGAACCGGCTGCTGCTGCCGGTGATGGGCCGCCAGTGGAGCGCCACCGCGCCCTGGGACTTCATCGCCATGTCCGACTACAACACCGTCACCTCCCTGGCCGAGTCGCCGGTCCACGAGGGGCTGCTGTGGGCGGGCACCGACGACGGGCTCGTCCAGGTCAGCTCCGACGGCGGCGGCAGCTGGCGGGCGATCGAGGTCGGCAGCCTGCCCGGGGTGCCGGAGACGGCCTTCGTCAACGACATCAAGGCCGACCTGTTCGACGCCGACACCGCCTATGTCTGCCTGGACAACCACAAGCTCGGCGACTTCGCCCCCTACCTGGTCAGGACCACCGACCGCGGCCGCACCTGGAGCTCGATGACCGGCGACCTGCCCGACCGCCACCTGGTGTGGCGGCTGGTCCAGGACCACGTCCGACCCGAGCTCTTCTTCGCGGCCACCGAGTTCGGGATCTTCTTCACCGTCGACGCCGGCGCCCACTGGGTGAAGCTGGAAGGCGGCGTGCCCACCATCGCCTTCCGCGACCTCGCCATCCAGCGCCGCGACACCGACCTGGTCGGCGCGTCCTTCGGGCGCGGCTTTTTCGTCCTCGACGACTACGGCCCGCTGCGCGAGGTCACCCCCGAGATCCTGGCCCGCGAGGGCCACCTGTTCGGGATGCGCGACGCCCTCTGGTACGTCCAGCGACGGACCCTGGGCGAGGACGGTCAGGCCTCCCAGGGCGCGGCCTACTTCGTGGCCCCGAACCCGCCCTTCGGCGCGGTCTTCACCTACCACCTGGCCGACGGCCTCGAGACCCTCGAGGCGCGGCGGCGCGAGGCGGAGAAGCCGCTCGAGGCCGAGTGGAAGGACACCCCCGCCGCGGGCTTCGACGTCCTCGAGGCCGAGCGGCGCCAGCCGGCGCCGGAGATCCTGCTCACCGTCCGCGACGTTTCGGGAGCGGTGGTGCGGACCCTGACCGGGCCCACCGGGGCCGGTTTCCACCGGGTAGCCTGGGACCTGCGGGACCCCTCGGCCCGGGCGGTGCGGTGGGACGAGGGCGAGGCCGAACCCTGGCAGCGCCGCTTCCGGGCCGGCTTCATGGCCCCGCCCGGCCGCTACTCGGTGACCCTCGCGAAGCGGGTGGACGGCACCGTCGAGGAGCTTGCCGGGCCGGTGGAGTTCGGGGTGGTGCGGGTGCTCGAGGGCAGCCTCGAGGGGACCCCGCCCGAGGCGACCTCGGCCTACATGCGGCAGGTCGCTTCGGTCCAGCGCCGGGTCACCGCCGCCGCCGAGGCGCTGGAGCTGGCCTTCAAGCGGGTCGAGCTGCTCGGGAGCGCCCTCGAGCGCTCCACCGTGGCCCCGGGCACCCTGGACGCCGAGCTCGAGGCCCTGCGGCAGCGCCTCTTCGAGCTCGAGCAGGCCTTCGGCGGCAGCCGCTCGAAAGCCGCCTTCGGCCAGCCCCAGGCCCCGAGCGTCGCCGACCGGCTGCGGCTCGCCGGGATGACCAACGGCCAGTCGGACTACGGCCCGACTCCGACCCACCGGAGGGCCTTCGAGATCGCCGTCGAGCAGTTCGGCGCCCTCGAGCCCGAGCTGCGCCGGCTCCTGGAGGCCGACATCCCCGCCTTCGAGGCCAAGGCCGAGGCCGCGGGGGTGCCGTGGTCGCCGGGGAGGGCGCTGCCGGAGTGAGACGGGCGACCCCGTGAAGCCGGGGTGCGATGGGAGCGGTGCCAGGCACGCGCCGATTCGCGGGACGAATCGTCGGAGCCAGGCACCGGGCCCGCGAGCCCCCGACGGCCCGGATGGCGGCAGGGACCGGCAGGATCAGAGGAGGTCGGCGACCCGGGCCTGCATGGAGGCGACGCGGGCGGCGAGGGTCTCGAGGCCGGCCTGCTCGCCCTCGAGGCGCTCGTTCTCGGTGCGCACGAAGCGGGTGTAGGGGGCGATGGTGGCGGCCAGGCGCGACCGGCTTCGCTCGGCCTCGGCCGAGAACTGCTCGCCGAGCGCGGTCGTGATCTCCGTGCGCAGGGCCTCGATCTTGGCCTTGAGCTCGGCCTTGGCCCGGCGCCGCCGGTGGGGCAGGATGAACAGCCCCAGGGACAGCAGCAGACCGGCGGCGAGCATCCCGGTGACGTCGGCCGCGGTCGACGACGCGAGCATGGCGACGGCGGCGCCGAGGCCGACCGCGCCGACCCCCGCCAGGGCGGTGCCGGCGACCGCCTGCTGGACCTCGTCGGCCATGCGCCGCGCCTCGGCGGCGCGGTCGTAGCCCGCGAGGCCGTCGGCGGCGGCCCGACCGACGGTGGCGAGCAGGCGGCCGCGGTCGGCCTCGAAGCGGCCGCCGACCTCGCCCACCATGCGGTCGGCGTGGGCGGCGGCCCGGCGGTTGACGTGGTTGACCACCGCCTGCCACTGCTGGAGGTCGGCCTCCACCAGCCAGTCGATGAGGGAGGAGACCTTGGCCTCGACCCGGGCCGGGGCGTCGGCCACGACCTCGGTCTCGAAGCGACGCTGCAGGGCGGCCTTGTCGAGCAGCCCGCGCAACCGGGACAGGCGCACGGTCTCGTCGAAGAACTCGAGGCCCCGGTTCTCCATGCCGAGCAGGACGTTGTCGATGTCGGCCAGGCGCAGGCCGAACTCGCGGTCGACGTCGGTCGTGAAGGCCGCCGACTGGGCCTCGATGTCGGCGATGGCGGCGCGGTCGGCGGCGAGGACCGCGAGCCGGTCGCGCACCGTCGCCAGCGCGTCGTCGAGGAGGCGGGCGGCGACCCCGAGGGGGTTGCCGAGCTTCAAGCGAAGCCGCTCCTCCTCGTCGAGGGTGGAGTGCAGCCACGTCTCGACCGCCGGCAGGCCGCTCGCCTCGAGGGCCTGGTCGTCGCCGTCGGCCTGGGCCTGGCGCGCCCGGCGGGCCGAGGTCGGGAAGACCTGGGGCGTGGTGCCGAGCAGGCGCATGCCGTTCGAGCGCACCCAGTCGAGGACCTCGCGGGTCTCCCCCGGCGAGCGCAGGATGTCGACCTTGTTGACCACCACCACGACCTTCTTGCCCCACTGGCGGATGCGCTCCAGGAAGGCCCGCTCGGACTCGGAGAAGGGGCGGTCGGCGGAGGTCACGAACAGGACCAGGTCGGCTCTCGGCACGTAGTGGCTGGTGAGCGCCTCGTGGCTGCGGTCGAGGGCGTTGGTGCCCGGGGTGTCGACCACCGTCAGGTGGCGCAGGATCTCCACCGGGGCCGTGGTGCGCTCGGTGGCCGCGTCCACCGCCTGCCGGCCCTCGGCCTCGCCCCACACCAGGAGGTGGATCTTCGAGGTGGTCGGGGTCACGCCCTCGGCGAGCAGGTCGCGGGCGAACAGGGCGTTGATGAAGGCCGACTTGCCGGCGTTGAACTCGCCCACCACCACCAGCAGGAAGAGCTCGTCGAGCTGGCGGACCGAGTCGGCCAGCGCCCCGCGCTCCTCGGCGGCGACGCCGGCAGACTCCAGGGCCTCGGCGGCGTCGGCGAGCAGCGCCCGCTCGTCGGCGAGCAGCGCCTCGCGCTCCGGGGTCAGAATCGCGTCCAGCATGATTTCGAGTGTAGCGCGCCTGCGGCGAGCTACACTCGAAATCACGAATTATGAATTCTCAATTATGAATTATGAATGACATCGCACCAGCCCTAGACGGCCCCACCTGAACCGCCTGCGATGGCCATTCATGATTCATAATTCATAATTAAGAATTGAAAATTAAGAATTAAGAATTGAGAATCAGTACCCCGCGGCCATCCCGTCCTTGCGCGACTCGGTGGCGCCGGCGTAATGGCCGGTGGCGGGGTCGCGGCGGATCGCCTGGTAGCCGCCGAAGACCGCCGGGGTGATCTCGACGATGCGGTGGCCACGGCGGTCGAGCTCGCGGCGGACCTCGAAGGGCACGCCCGACTCCAGGTGGAGCTCGCCGCCGTCGGTCATGACCGTGCCGGTGGGCTCGGAGGAGTCGGTGTGGTGGAAGCGGGGGGCGTCGCCCGCCTCCTGGAGGTCCATGCCGAAGTCGACGAGGTTGACCACGATCTGGACGTGGCCCTGGGGCTGCATGTCGCCGCCCATGACTCCGAAGGCCATGTCGGGCGCCCCGTGCTCGCCGAGGAAGGCGGGGATGATGGTGTGGAAGGGCCGCTTGCCGGGGGCGAGGACGTTGGGGTGGTCCGGCTCGAGGCTGAACAGGGCGCCCCGGTCCTGGATCCCGATTCCGAGCTCGGGGACCACGTAGCCGGAGCCGAAGCCGGTGTAGTTGGACTGGATCAGGGAGACCATCTGGCCCGAGCTGTCGGCGGCGACCAGGAAGGTGGTGTCGCCGTGGGCCAGGTGGGGATTGCCGGGCTCGATCCGGCGGGCGGCGCGGGCCATGTCGATGAGCTTCGCGCGCTCGGCGGCGTAGTCCTTGCCGACGAGCTCGGCCACCGGGACCTCGGCGAAGCCCGGGTCGGCGTAGTAGCGGGCGCGGTCCTCGTAGACCAGCTTCTTGGCCTCCACCAGGAGGTGCCAGAAGTCGGCGCTGTCGCGGCCCATGGCGGCGAGGTCGAAGCGCTCCAGGATGTTCAGCATCTGCAGCGGGGCGATGCCCTGGCCGCTCGGGGGCAGCTCCCACAGGGTCCAGCCGCGGTAGGTGGTCGAGACCGGCTCGACCCACTCGCTGGAGTGCTCGGCGAGGTCGGCCATCGAGAACAAGCCGCCCACCTTCTCCGAGTAGGCGACCAGGGCGCGGGCGGTGTCGCCGCCGTAGAAGGCGTCGCGGCCGCCGTCGGCGATCCGCTGCAGGGTGTCGGCGAGGGCCGGGTTGGCGAAGAGCTCGCCCTCGGCCGGGGCCCGGCCGCCGGGCATGAAGACCTCCGCGAAGCCCGGCATGTCCTTGAAGCGCGCCGCGCCGCGAGCCCATGACGAGGCGATGACCGCGGGAACCGGCACGCCCTCGCGGGCGGCGGCGATGGTCGGGGCGAGCAGGCGCGCCATGGGCAGGCGGCCGAACCTGGAGTGGAGCTCGAACCAGCCGTCGACGGCGCCGGGCACAGTCCAGGCGTAGGGCGAGTACACGGGGATCGTTCCGTCGGGCTCGGCCGGGACCTTGTCCGGGGTCAGGGCCGCCGGCGCCCGTCCCGAGCCGTTGAGACCATAGAGGGTCTTCGTCCCGGGATCCCAGACCATGGCGAAGAGGTCGCCGCCGAGGCCGCAGGAGGTCGGCTCCATGAGCGCCAGCGCGGCGTTGACCGCGATCGCGGCGTCGACCGCGCTGCCGCCGTCCTTGAGGACGGCCAGGCCGATCTCCACCGCCAGGGGGTGGGCGGCCGCCACCATGCCGTGCTTGGCCCACACCACCGACCGGGTGGCGAAGGGCTCGCCCAGCGGGCGGTCCGCCGCATCGACACCACCGCCGCCGAGGATCGTCATCGCCGCCATCGCTGCCAGGGTAACCCGTCGCATCGTCGCCCTCCCGTCGTCGAATCCCCATGGTACGACGTCCCCAACTCCCGCGTCCGCGCCGATGTCCGTGTCCGTGTCCGTTTCCGTGCCCGTGCCCGTGCCCGATGGCAGTGACAGTGGCAGTGGCAGTGGCAGTGGCAGTGGCAGTGGCAGTGGCAGTGAACAGTCGCCCGCCCCTCGGGGGCCGTCAACTCGCTCCCGCTCCCCCACCCGCTCCCGCTCCCGACCGGCTCCGAATCCCGGTCCGGGTCCGGTCTCTGACTGCTGTCCCGGATCGCTGCCGCTGCCACTGCCGCTGTCCCTGCGACTGACCCGGCCGCTGCCTCTGCTCCGGCCCGCCGGCATGGTCACCTCCGGGTCGTTCCTGGCGGCGGGGATAGTCGCCGGGGCGTTCCGCGTCAAAGGCGCCCAACCACCCGACCTCCCTTGACCCGGAACGCCCCGGCGGCTGGAGTAGAACCATGAACGACCCGGAGGTGACCATGCACGACACGCGATCCGGCATCGAGCTCATCGCCCACCGCCAGGCCGTCGAGGCCGCGGGCATCGCGATCGGGCTGGCCTTGAAGGCCCCCGTCGGACGGTGCCAGGTACGGCGACTTGACAAACTCGTCCCCGATTCAGCGG
>DATHSO010000169.1:0-6581 GCA_035464095.1 Candidatus Methylomirabilota bacterium
CCGCCCCACAGGGTGTGGAGCACCATCTGGCGGTGGCTCGACCGCCCCGCCGGAGGCGCGGTGTGCTCGACGAGGACCCGGTGGCGGTGGGGGAGGCAGCCGGTGGCCCGCACCTGGTCGCGGAGGTTGCGCTGCAGGGCGGCGGCGGCTGCCGGCGTCAGCCGGTGGCGGGCTTCGATGTCGGCGCCCAGGCGATCGTCAGCGAGCCGCGGCTCGAGCTCCTCGAGCAGGGCCGCCATGCGCTCGGCCACGAAGCTCGAACGGTCGCGCTCGTCGGCCCGCCAGAACGGCGCCATCGCCGAGCGGGCGTGGGCCGGGGACACCCAGACGTCGTTGTGGGTGATGCGCTCCACGCGCCAGGTCTGGACGCCCAGGGTGAAGGTGTCGCCCACCGAACGCTCCCAGACGAACTCCTCGTCGAGCTCGCCCAGACGGGCGCCGCTGCCCTCGATCTTCAGGCTGTAGTAGCCGCGGTCGGGGATCGTCCCCCCGGACAGGTACAGGAGACGCTCGGCCCCCGGCCGTGCCCGGACGACGCCGTCGATGCGGTCGATGGCGACCAGCGGGCGCAGGTTGCGCAGCCGGGTCGAGGCGTAGCGGCCGGCGAGCATGTCGAGGACGAGGTCGAAGTGGCGGCGCGGCAGGTGGTGGTAGGGGTCGGCGGTGCGGACCGCCCGGTACAGCTCGTCGACCCGCCAGGGCTCGGCGACGGTCATGGACAGCAGCACCTGGGCGAGCACGTCGAGGGCGCCCGAGACCGGGTGCAGCTCCTCGATCTCGCCGTCGAGGGCGCAGCGGGCGACCACCGCGGCCTCGAGGAGGTCGCGCCCGAGCAGGGGCAGGAGGCGGCCGCGGCTGGTCTCGCCGACCCCGTGCCCGGAGCGGCCGAGCCGCTGCAGGGTGGCGGCCACCGACGGCGGGGTCTGGACCAGGACCACCTGGTCGATGGCGCCGATGTCGATGCCCAGCTCCAGCGAGCTGGTGGCGACGATGGCCTCGAGCTCGCCGGCCTTGAGCCGCTCCTCGACCAGGGTCCGCACCTCCCGGGACAGGGCGCCGTGGTGCGAGTAGGCGACCTGGGTCGGTCCGGCCTCGTTGACGAAGCGGGCGACCTTCTCGACCGTTCGCCGGGCGTTGCCGAAGATCAGGGTCGAGCGGTGGCGGTCGACGAGGGTGCGCAGCTCGCGGCCGAGGGACGCCCAGAAGGCGTCGGGCTCCCGGCCCCCGTCCCCGGTCACGCTCCCGGGCAGCGCCACCTCGAGCTCGAGGGGCTTGGCGGCGGCTCCCGCCACCACCGTGACCGGCCGGGGTCTGAGGTCCGGCGCCGCCGGGTCGCCCTCCGGGACGAAGCCGCCGACCCAGGTTGCCATCCGTTCGAGGGGCCGGACCGTGGCCGACAGGGCGATCCGCTGGACCTCGCCGGCGAGCCGCGCCACACGCTCGACGGCGGTGATCAGGTGGACGCCCCGCTTGCCGGCGGCGACGGCGTGGATCTCGTCGAGGATGACCGAGCGCAGCCCGCCGAGGAGGCGCCGGCCGCCGGCCGAGGTGAGCAGGATGTTGAGGGTCTCCGGGGTGGTGATGAGGATCTCGGGGGGTTGCCTCAGCATCCGCCGGCGGTCCTCCTGCGGGGTGTCGCCGGTGCGAACCGCGACCCGGACCCGAACCGGATCGGGGAAGCGGTCGGCAAGACCGGCGAGGGGCTCGGTGAGGTTGCGGCGAATGTCGGTGCCGAGGGCCTTCAGCGGCGACACGTAGAGCACCCGGGGAGCGCCCGGCTCCCAGGAGCCCGACAGGAGGCGGTCCAGCGCCCACAGGAAGGCGGCGAGGGTCTTGCCGCTGCCGGTGGGGGCCGTGACCAGCACGTGCTCACCGGCGGCGATCCGCGGCCACGCCCGGGCCTGGATGTCGGTGGGCGCCCCGAAACGGGTTCGGAACCAGTCGGCGACCGGCGGCGAGAAGAGCCGCAGCGAGGTGTCGGGCGGGGTGGTCATCGGGGCCCGAATGGTAGCAGGACGACGCGAAGCTTCAGGGCCTGAATTCTCAGTTCTTAATTCTCAATTCTTAATTCCATCGCAGTCGTCGCTGGGCCCGGCTGCGATGGAAATTAAGAATTGAGAATTAAGAATTAAGAATTGAGAATTGAGAATTGAGAATTGAGAATTCGTCTACCAGTCCGGCAGGGGCTTGCGACGCCAGGTGGTGACGATGGCGTCGCGTTCGGCGGCGAGCTCGGGACCGACCACCCGGATCGAGCGGACCTCGACCTCCCAGGTGCGGAAGACCATGGCCAGGACCACGACCAGGGCCGAGGGGACGATGATGAACAGGATGTCGCCGGCGTCGAACTCCTCGAGGACGAGGCCGGCGGCGAACAGGACCGCGGGCAGGGCGAGCAGGCCGATCTGGGCGAGGGCCGCGCGCATCTGGTTGGCGACAACGCGTTTGAACTCCTCCAGGTCGGCCGTGGAAGCCAGGATCCGGGTCCGCTTGGAGAAGCGCCGCAGCTCGAGGCCGAACCACAGGGCGTTGAGGAGGGCGGCCGCGAAGCAGGTCAGGATCGCGGCGAGCAGGATGATCCGGGTTTCCATGCCGGGCCTAGTATACCCCGGGGTCGCCCGGGTCCCCGTCGAAGAAGTCCCTCACCGCCCGTTCGGGGTCCGGGTTGAGCAGGCACGTGGGGTCGCCGTCGAGCCACTCCTCGGGCAGCAGGCGGGCGTAGCGGGGGTCGAGGAACCGCCGCCCGACCAGGGTGATGACGCCGCGGTCGGTGTCGGAGCGGATCAGCCGGCCGGCGGCCTGGACCACCCGGGTCATGCCGGGGATGAGGTAGGCATAGCCGAAGCCGTGGCCGTAGATCTCCTGGTAGTAGGCCTTGAGGAGCTCGCGCTCGAGGTTGAACTGGGGCAGGCCCGGCGACACGACGATCACCTGCGACAGCATCCGGCCCGGGTAGTCCACGCCCTCGGCGAAGATCCCGCCGAGCACCGCCAGCAGGAGGTGCGGGTCGCCGTTGCCGAGGGCCGCCAGAAACTCGCGTTGGTCGCCGTCGCTGCTGCCGGGTCGCTGCACCAGCAGCCGGTGGCGCGGCGCGCTCAGGCGGTCCGAGACCGCGTCCAGGAAGGCGTAGCTCGGGAACAGGACCAGGACGTTGCTGCGCGGGTGGGCGAGGCGGCCGATCCAGGAGGCGATCCGGTCGTAGTGGGCGGCGCGGCGCTTCCAGGTCGTGTCGACGTCGTCGATGGCCAGGACCAGCCGGTTCTCGGCCGGGAACGGCGACGGCACGTACAGGGTCGAGGTCCGGTGGGGGTCGAAGCCGAGCAGGTCGCGGTAGAAGTCGAAGGGCTCCAGGGTCGCGGACATGGCGACGGTGCCGGCCGACTCGTCGAGGATCTCGCCCACGAAGCGCGAGGCGTCGAGGCAGAAGATGCGCAGGCTGGCCCGGCGGTCGGGCGCGCGCCGCGCCAGGTGCACGAACTCGTCGCCGCCCAGGGCGAGCACCCGGTGGAAGTGGCTGAGCTCGAAGAACAGCTCGAGCACGGGGTCGTCGGCGATCCACAGCTCGTGCTCGCGCTTGTACAGGAAGTACGACAGCATGGCGCCGTCGAAGGCGATGCGCAGGTCGGCCACGGCCTCGGGGTCGAAGATCGTCGTGACCTCGCCGGCGCGGTCGTCGTCGAAAGCGTCGTCCACCCACGTGTCGACCAGTCCGGCGAGCTCCCGGACCAGGGCCGCGAGGTCGTCGAAGACCGGGTTGGATCGGGTCTGGAGGTACTCGTCGGCCCGCTCCAGGGTCTCGGCCCGGATCTCGGGCGAGTAGTACTCGCGGCTGCGGTCCACCAGGTTGTGGGCCTCGTCGATGACCAGCACCGCGTTGCGCAGGGCCCCCTCGTGGAGCACCGCGCCGAGGCCGATGACGGGGTCGAAGACGTAGTTGTAGTCGCACACCACCAGGTCGACGTGGGGCAGCAGGTCGAGGCTGACCTCGAACGGGCACATCTCGTGGTTGCGCGCCGCGCCGAAGACCTGGTCGGGGTCCTGGTGGTCGCGGTCGGCGAGCAGGGTCTCCACGAGCTGGCTGCGGACCAGCTTGACCCCGTACTCCCGGGCGTAGGGGCAGAACTCCTCGTGGCAGATCATCTCGGCGTTGGCGCACATCTTGCGCTTGGCGCGCAGCTGGAGGCTCCGGAACAGGCCGTCCTGCATGGCGCGGGCGGTGTCGACGGCGATCTTCTGCTGCAGGGTCTTGGCGGTCAGCACGAACAGGCGGTGTCCGAGGGCGAGGGCCGCCTTGAGCGCCGGGTGGAGGACCGCCGCGGTCTTGCCGCAGCCGGTGGGGGCGCGGACCAGCAGGTGGCGGCCGAGCTCGAGGGTCTCGGCCACCGCGTCGCCGATGGTGACCTGGGCCGGCCGCGTCTCCGGGTGGGGGAAGGGGATGAGCTCGGCGCTGGCGCGCAGCTCCTCGAGCCGCCGCAGCCGGCGCTGCTCCCGGGCGACCAGCCGGTGCACCTGCTGCCGGAGCCAGGCCCGGACCTCGTCCGGGGACCACGGCACCTCCTCGTCGCGGGCCTCGGTGGTGACGATGTCGACCAGGATCAGGCGCACCGTCGGGGGCGGGTCGTCGCCGGCGGCCATGAAAGCGTAGAGGGCGGCCTGGCGGCGGTAGCGGTCCAGCCGTTCCTCGGCGTAGAGGTTGTGGAGGTCGACGGCGAAGTGCAGGGTCTTGATCTCGTCGACCCGAGCCGCCCGGCCCTCCCGGTAGGCCA
Organism: Candidatus Methylomirabilota bacterium; assembly: GCA_035464095.1. Taxonomy (GTDB): domain Bacteria; phylum Acidobacteriota; class Thermoanaerobaculia; order Thermoanaerobaculales; family Sulfomarinibacteraceae; genus JAHECW01. The sequence continues at coordinate 4,767 of DATHSO010000169.1, forward strand.
CCCCGTCGGCCCGGCCGGAAAGGCGCACCGTCCAGCCGTCGACCTCGTGCTCGAGCTCCAGGGCGACCTCGGCGCGGTAGTCCGGCTCGTCGTCGACCAGGCTCTGCTGAATCCGGCGGTGGAGCTCCGAGCCGATCCAGAGCCGGGTCAGCCCGCTGCCGCTGAGGCCGATCGCCCGGGTCGCGGTCTCGCCCAGCAGGTCGCCCACTCCGGCCGTCACGAGTCGGCGCTCGAGGTCGACGGTGACGGTCACGGCGTCGGTCGCCGCCGCAGGATCAGCCAGCCGATCAGCACGACCGCGGTCAGGGCCGCAGCGCCGAAGAACGGCCACCCCGGCCAGCGGTCGGCCAGGCGCGGCCGGTAGGCGACGGCGGGGTCGAGCCGGACGCTGTCGACGACGCGCTCGAACAGCTGGCGAGCGGCGTCGAGGCGCTGCCCGCGCTCGGACAGGTGGAAGACCAGCCAGCCCCGCTCGGTGAGGAAGGCCGCCGTGAGCACGCGGACCTCGCCCCGGAGACGGAGGTCGAGACGGTGTTCCATCCGGACCACGCGCCGCTGACGGTCGAAGGCGACCCGCTCCAGGTCGAGCCCGACGATGACGGGCGGCGCCGCGGCCGGGAAGATCTCTCTCGCCCGCTCCCGGAGCTCGTCCAGGGGCGGCAGCCGTTCCAGGTCGCCCGATCGCAGTCGGCCGCTCTCCCGGATCTGGATCATGAGCTGGGGCAGGCCGTGGTCGTCCGCCGCAGCGGTCGGGCGGAAGCCGTGCTGATAGATCTCCACCAGTCGGCCCCCGCTGGCCTCGGCGGCCCACAGGGTCGCGTCCTCGAGCTCGTGGGGCGGAACCTCGCGCCAGTCGAGCGGCAGCTCGAAGGTGGCGAGGCCGTCGTAGACCGTCACGGCCCGCACGGTGGGCTGCGCCGCCGAGGGCACGGCGATGAGCCAGGCGACGAGCGCGAGCGAGGTCGCTCTCAGCACGGGCCAACCCTACCACCGCGGAGCTCGGCGCGGCACTCCCCCGGGGCCGGGACCGCTCGCGTCCGAGCGACCCAAGTCCCCGCACTCCCTGGAGATGGCGGAATCTGCTATGGTTTTATCCAGGGGCGAACGGGGGACCATGACCAACGAACCGACACTCGGGACCGCGAACGGCTGGACAAACGGCGAGCTCATCGAGATCGACCTCAACTTCGCGAGCATGCGCCAGTTCCAGGCACAGTTCTCGCCGAATCTCTCCAAAGACGGCCTGTTCATCGACACCGGCGAGCCGCTGAGCCCGGGCTCGGTGGTCAGGTTCCGCGTGATCCTGCCCGAGGACTTCGTGTTCCTCGAGGGAACCGCGGTCGTTGAGTGGGTCCGGCCGGCGGAGGCCTTGGCGGACGGCGTCCCGGGCATGGCGCTGCGCTTCGCGACCCTGTCACCCCAGAACCAGGAGCTGGTCGAGCAGCTGGTCCAGGACCACGTCGACCAGGGTGGCACGCCCTTCGACCTGGACGTCCGTCCAGCCCCCGCCGACTTCCCCACCGACGCCCTGGAAGGGGCATCGTCGGGGATCGGGGCGCCGGCGCGGGACGGGACCGTCCAGGAGGGCTTCAGGCTGACCATCCGGGGCGCCGGCCCGAGCGCGGCCGAGGCGATGCAGGCGCTTCGCGAGGCGGCCCCGGCGGTCGGCGCCGAAGAGCACGGCTTCGACATCGCCGAGCGCGCGCCGCACGGCGTCGTCGGCGACCGGGTCGAGGAGCCGGAGGCGCCTGCCGTCGAGGAGCCCGCCGACCCACCGGAGCTGGAGTGGGACGACGACGCGCCCGCCGAGCCCGC
>DATHSO010000170.1:0-16976 GCA_035464095.1 Candidatus Methylomirabilota bacterium
GGCCCTGCAGGGTGGTCCGGATGTCGTTGAACGCGATCTCCTGGGCGTGCAGGGAGCGGCCCGAGGTCTGGATGTGGTACTTGAGCTTCTGGGAGCGCTCGTCGCCGCCGTAGCGGTTGCGGATGGCCACCGACCAGATCCGGCGCGCCACCCGTCCGATCACCGTGTACTCGGGGTCCATGCCGTTGGAGAAGAAGAAGCTCAGGTTGTGGGCGAAGTCGTCGATGTGCATGCCCCGGGCGAGGTAGGTCTCGACGTAGGTGAAGCCGTTGGCCAGGGTGAAGGCGAGCTGGGTGATCGGGTTGGCCCCGGCCTCGGCGATGTGGTAGCCCGAGATCGACACCGAGTAGAAGTTCTGGACGCCGCGGTCGCAGAACAGCTGCTGGATGTCGCCCATCATCCTCAGCGCGAACTCGGTGGAGAAGATGCAGGTGTTCTGGGCCTGGTCCTCCTTGAGGATGTCGGCCTGGACGGTGCCGCGGACCACCGCCATGGTGGCGTCGAGGATCTCGTCCCACTCGCCGTCTTCGAGCAGCGGCTCCAGGGCCTCCCAGTCCCGGCCGTCGACCACCGGGTGGAAGGCGGCCTCGGGCTCGGCGTCGAGACGGCCGGACTCGATGAGGCGCTTGCGCGCCTGCTGGCGGGCGGCGGCGTTGAAGAACATGGCCAGGATCATGGGCGCCGGGCCGTTGATGGTCATGGACACCGAGGTCGTCGGCGAGCACAGGTCGAAGCCGGCGTAGAGCCGCTCCATGTCCTCGACGGTGCAGATGGAGACCCCGGACTCGCCGACCTTGCCCCAGACGTCGGGCCGCTCACCCGGGTCCTCGCCGTAGAGGGTGACCGAGTCGAAGGCGGTCGAAAGCCGGGTCGCCGGCTGGCCCTCGGCGAGCAGGTGGAAGCGGCGATTGGTGCGCTCGGGGCCGCCCTCGCCGGCGAACATCCGGGTCGGCAGCTCGGCGGTGCGCTTGAGCGGGAACACGCCGGCGGTGTAGGGGAAGGCGCCGGGCACGTTCTCCAAGAACAGGTAGCGTAGGATGCCCGGCCAGGTCTGGCGCCGGGGCAGCTGAACCTTGGGGACGTGGGTGCCGGCCAGGGACACCGAGGTGAGGGGGACGCGGATCTCGCGGCTCCGCACGGTGTAGCTGAACTCGTCGCGGGCGTAGTCGCGGACGATCCGCGGCCAGGCGGCGATGAGCTGGCGCGAGTCGGCGTCGAGGGCGTGGGCGAGGCGGCGGATCTCGGCGTCGAGGTCGGCGAGCTGGGGCTCGCCGGTGGCCTCGGCGCCGGCGATCTCCTCGAACAGGAGCCACAGCTCGTCGGGGCTTCCGTCGCCCTCCCGGGCCGACAGGATGGCGCGTGCGCCGACCAGCTGGTAGAGCTTGTCGGCGACCCGGACCTGCTCCTCGGCCCAGGCCTTGTAGTCGCGCACCGTGCGGGAGATGTCTCGCAGGTAGCCCGAGCGCTCGCCGGGGATCACCGGGTGGCGCTGGGGCTCGCCGGCGGGGACTGCGGTCGTGCCCTTCAGGGTCCAGGGATCGCCGAACCTGGCCTCGAGGGCGCGAACCAGGCCCTGGTAGAGGGCGTTGACGCCGTGGTCGTGGAACTGGCTCGCGACCGTGGCGTAGACCGGCAGCTCCTCGTCGGCCGGGCCGTCGAAGAGCCGGTGGCAGCGCCGGTACTGCTTGCGCACGTCGCGCAGGGCGTCGAGCGCCTTGGGCCGGTCGAACTTGTTGATGGCCACGAAGTCGGCGTAGTCGAGCATGTCGATCTTCTCGAGCTGCATGGCCGCGCCGTACTCGGGGGTCATCACGTACAGCGACAGGTCCGAGATGTCGACGATCTCGCTGTCGGCCTGGCCGATCCCCGAGCTCTCGACGATGACCAGGTCGAAGCCGGCGGCCTGGCAGATGCCGATGGAGCGTTCGATGTGCTGGCTCAACGCCCGGTGGGCCTGGCGGGTGGCCAGGGAGCGCATGAAGACGCGGTCGCTGGCGAGGGAGTTGAGGCGGATCCGGTCTCCGAGCAGCGCACCGCCGGTGCGCCGCTTGGTGGGGTCCACGGACAGGATGGCGATGGTCGCCTCGGGGAAGTCGGCGAGGAAGCGGATGACGAGCTCGTCGGTCAGGGACGACTTGCCGGCGCCGCCGGTGCCGGTGGTGCCGATGACCGGGGCCGGCCGGTCGCGCTTGGGGATCTCGACGTCGAGGCCCTCCTCGGCGCGGGTGATGGCGCGAGCCACGGCCAGCCAGCGCTCGGAAGAGGCGCCGAGGGGCCCGGTCGAGTCCATCTCCGCCGGGCTGAAGTCGGCGGCCTCGATCATCGAGGCGATCATGCCGTCGAGGCCCATCGTGCGGCCGTCCTCGGGCGAGAAGATCTTGGTCACCCCGTAGGCCTCGAGCTCGGCGATCTCGCGCGGCACGATGACCCCGCCGCCGCCGCCGAAGACCTTGATGTGGTCGGCGCCCCGCTGCCTGAGCAGGTCGATCATGTAGGTGAAGAACTCGATGTGGCCGCCCTGGTAGGAGCTGACCGCGATGCCCTGGGCGTCCTCCTGGATGGCGGCGTCGACGATCTCGCGGACCGAGCGGTTGTGGCCGAGGTGGACGACCTCGGCGCCCTGGGCCTGGAGGATGCGGCGCATGATGTTGATGGCCGCGTCGTGGCCGTCGAACAGCGAGGCGGCGGTCACGAAGCGGACCTTGTGCGAGGCCTGGGTTTCAGCGGAGGTTGTCATGGAACCCTCCCCAAAGGGATCGGCCCGATTCTAGCAGGCTGTGCGTCGCGAGGTCCCGCTCGCGGCAGAGGTCGGTCCCGGGGCCCGGTCACGGTTTGGGATAGACTCGAAGACGGGTGATGAATCAGGGCTTTTCGGGGTCGGGGGCACCCCCTGAGCGCGTGTCGCGCTTCGAGATCCTCGAGCTCCTGGGCGAGGGTGCCATGGGGGTCGTCTACCGGGCGCGTGACCCCGTGCTCGAGCGCGACGTCGCCCTCAAGCTGATTCGGCCCGAGATCGCGGGCGAGGCGAAGAGCCGGTCGCGCTTCCTGCGCGAGTGCCGGGCGGCCGCCACCATCAACCACCCCAACGTCGCGACCATCTACGAAGCGGGGGAGACCGACGACGGCCTCCTCTACCTGGCGTCCGAGCTCGTCGTCGGCGAGACGCTCAAGGACCGGCTCCTGGTCGGGCCGCTGCCGCTCGAGGAGGTGATCGACCTCGGCATTCAGCTCGCCGAGGCGCTCGACGCGGCCCACCGCAAAGGGGCGGTTCACCGGGACATCAAGCCCTCGAACCTGATGGTCGACGACCTCGGCAGGTTGAAGGTCCTCGACTTCGGGCTCGCGAGGTTGGGAGCCTCGGAGGGCTCGGAGCGGGGCGGGCCGGGCGCGGTCGGAGGCGAGACCGTGGACATGACCCAGGATGGGGCGGTCGTCGGCACGCCGGCCTACATGTCGCCCGAGCAGGCGTCGGCGATGGCCGTGGACGGCCGGACCGACATCTTCTCGGCAGGGTGCGTGCTCCACGAGCTGGTCACGGGGCGGTCGCCGTTCCACGCGGGCTCGGTGCCCGAGACGCTGCGCCGGGTGATCTGCGAGGAACCGCTGCCGCTTCGCAGCTCGGTCGGCGAGGAGTTTTCCGGTCTCGACCGGGTGCTGCAATGGGCCATGGCCAAGGACCGGGACCTCCGGCTGGCGACCGGCAGGCAGCTCGCCGACGCGCTCGGCGAGCTCGACCGCGACCGGGAAGCCGACCCGTCGGTACCGGGACCGGAGGAAGTGCGGTCCCGCCGCCGAACCCTGATGGTCGGGTCCGCGACGATGCTCCTCGCCCTGGCGATTCTGACGCTGTTCCTCTGGCAGTGGAGCCGGCCGAGCCTCGCCTTCGCCGATCACGATCGCGTCCTCGTCGGGGACGTGGAGAACCTGACCGGGGAGGTGGCCTTCGGCCTCGCGCTGCGGACCGCCATCGAGACCGACCTGAAACAGTCGCCTTACGCTTCGCTGTACCGACGCCACCAGGTGGACGAAACCCTGCGGTCGATGCGCAGGACCCCCGACACCTTCATCGACGAGCAGGTCGGTCGTGACATCTGCCGCTTCGCCGGGATCCGCGCGCTGATCCTGCCGCGCATCGTCGAGGCGGGTGGGGCCTACGAGCTCCAGGCGGCGGTCGTCGATCCGCAGACCGGACGGCGAGTCGACCGGGTTCAGGTGGTCGGGGCGAGCCGCGACGACATGCTCGCGGACGCCATCGACGAGCTCACGCGCGAGCTCAGGACGCGCCTCGGCGAGTCGCTCGAGTCCATCGAGCGGACCGACTTCCCGATCGCCGACGTGACGACCTCGTCGTGGGAGGCGCTGCACTACTTCGCCTCGGCCAACGAGGCCTGGGGCCGGGGCACGTTCGACGAGGCGGTCCGCCTGTACGAGCTCGCGTTGGAGCTGGACCCGCAGTTCGCCACCTGCCGGGGCTCGCTGGCCCTATTGCTGATCCAGTTCGGCGATCAGCCCGAGCGTGGGGCGGAGGAGCTGCGTCGAGCTCTGGCCGACGGCGAGACGCTGCCGCGCGACGAGTACCTGATGCTCAGGGCGGCGACCAGGCAGTTCGCCGACCGTGACCTGGTCGGGGCCCTCGAGGAGTATCGGCTGGTCGCCGATCTCTACCCGAGAAACGGAGCAGCCCGCAACAACATGGGCCGGATCCTGCTCCAGCTCGGCCGCTACGGGGAGGCGGCCGAGGCGTTCGAGAAGGCGGCGGAGATCGACCCGAAGGGCACGGTGCCCCTGATCAACCTGGCCCTCCTGTACATCTCCGCGCTGCCCGATGCCGCGGCGGCGGAGCGGGCCTGCCGGCGGCTGATCGCGATCGACGACGAGGTGGCGAACTACCAGAGCCTGTTGGGCTGGGCGGTGGCGGCGCAGGGGCGCTTCGACGAGGCGGCGGAGATCCTGGGACGGGCCCTGGAGCTCGATCCGGACGACGTCTACGCGCTGCCCAACCTCGGGTTCGTGCTGGTGGCGGCGGGCAACCCGGGATCGGCGGTGCTGTACCTGCGCCAAAACCTCGATCGGGTTCGCCGTGCCGGGCAGCCGCACATGGAGCTCGGCGCCTTCACCGACCTGGCCGTCTGCTTGGCGGAAGCGGGCGAGGACGAGGCGGCTGCCGCACTCGTCGACGATGCCCGACGGCGACTCGACGAGCTGCGCGCGCCCGAGGAGCAGACGCTCGGCGACCACGCGTTCCTCGCACAGCTTCTCGCCGCCGCGGGTCGGATGGCCGAAGCCGAGCGGGAGCTCGCCAAGGCGCAGTCCATGGAGGTCGACGACGCCCAGAGCCGACTCGATCTGGCGCGGGCGTGCGCCATGCTCGGCAGGCGCGGCTGCGCCATCGAGAACACGCGGCTCGCGTTCGAGCAGGGCTACGGGGATCCCTACCTGCCGATGCTGATCCCGTCGATGAACAGCCTGCTCGGCGACCCGGAGTTCATGGCGCTGTTTCCGGGCCACGGCGCGGCTGAAGCCGGACCCGAGCCGAGCGGCTGACGAGGACAAGACCCGGGTCGCGACAGCTGGGCGGCGGGGGAGAGTGAAGGTGGCGGCTGGTCGGACCCGGGCCGGAAATGGGACCACCCCGGGGAGGCCCCGGGGTGGTGGCGAAGCGCATCAGGACGGCTGTCAGGGGATCACGAGCGACCAGGCCGAGGTGCCGCCCGACTCGAAGTCGTCCCGGAACAGGCTCGTGTCGTCGAAGCACTCCGAGGGGGTGATGACCCGGACGTCGTCGACGTACCAGCCCTCGCGGCCGACGCTGGAGTCGGTGGCGAGGCGGAAGCGCAGCCGGACCGTCTGGCCCGCGTAGGCGTCGAGGCCCACCACGTGCAGGGTCCAGTCCCGGGGGTCGCCGCACCAGGCTTCGTCGCCGCCGATCGGGTTCGAGCAGCAGGTCGACACCGGGCCGTCGTAGGGCAGGGTGAGCATGGTGGCATCCGGCAGCTGCACCCAGCTCGAGCCGCCGTCGGTGGAGGCCTCGACGATGGCGCCGTCGTAGCAGCCGGCGCTGCGGTCCTCGACTTCCTGCCAGCTCCAGAACTCGAGGGTGATGCCCGGGACGGCGGGCAGGGCGAAGTCGGCGGACTCGAGTCTCTGGTCGGAGACGCTGTCCACCCCCTGAGCATGGAAGGAGTACAGGCCGCTGGTGGCGCGCGCGGTGGACAGGGCCCAGGTGTCGTTGAGGCCGCTGTGGCTCCAGTTGCCGTCGCCGGACTCCATGTCGTCGGCGAAGTAGACGCTGTCCGGTCCGGTTGCGGCGGCAGCGGCGTCGACGGTGTTGTCGTCCTCGTTGCCCAGGCCGCACGGCCCGCTGCCGTTGCCCGAGTCGTCCTCGGCGCGGACCACGTAATGGTAGGTGACGCCGCTCGCCACGGTGGTGTCGACGAAGGAGGTGCCGGGCACGCAGGAGGCGACGAGGTTCTCGGGGCCGGGGGTGAAGCCGGGGACCGTCGACCGGTAGACGTTGGAGCTGACGGAGCTGCCGCACTCCTGGGTCGCTGCGTTCCAGGTCAGCGAGATGGCGCAGTCCGCGGTTGCCAGGTTGGCAGCGGCCCCGACGCCGTCGAAGAGCGGCGGCAGGGTGCAGACGCCGGTGGCGGTGGCGCTGGCCTCGTTGGAGTAGTCGGAGCGACAGGCCGCGCCGTCGGAGGCCCGTACGGCGTAGAAGTAGGTGATGCCGCCGCTGACGTGGGTGTCGAGGAACTGGTAGCCGGCGCCGCCGCCGACGCCGGGGCTCGAGTCGGCAACGGTGGCGACGAGCTCGTACGGCGGGCCGGGGTTGCGGGAGCGGTAGACCAGGTACTCCGTCATCAACGCCTGGGGCGAGTCGTTCCAGGATATGGTGACGACGTTGGGCGCCGTGGCCGCGGCGGCCGCCACCGGCGGCTCGACCACGTAGTCGCAGCCGCACTCGTCGAAGCGGAAGCTGGTGATCTGGGTCGCCCATCCGGAGCCGTTCTGGAACTGGGAGGTGAACCAGAAGGTGCAGTCGTCGGCGGGGTCCACCGTGATCGCGGCGTAGTCGCCCCAGCGGCCGCTGCCGGTGCCCGAGCCGGTGACCTGCTGGACCTCGGCCTGGGTCATGACCCCGGTCGGGTCGTCGACGAGGCGGCCGGTGTAGCGCAGGCTCGGGTAGACCGGGCTCGTCGGGTCAACGTCGGTGATGCTGTAGCCCATGGCCACGTTGCCCGACTGGTCCATGGCGACGGAGCCCACGAAACGGTTCTCGTCGCTGTCGCCGGGCGAGAAGGTGCCCTCCTGGAAGAGGGTCCAGTCGCCTCCGGTCCGGCGCAGCTCGAACCAGCGCAGGGCGGCGTTGACGGCGGTGGTGCTGGTGGGCTCGAGGTTGGTGGGCAGGACGCCGACCAGGACCTCGTGGGAGGTCGTGTTCTGGTACTGGAGCCGGTGCAGCACGACCTCGCGGATCGGGTCGAGCTCGGACGAGGTCCCGGGCTGGGGCACCGAGTAGAACGTGGTGTAGTTGATGAACTTGGAGTTGAAGTCGGTGATCACCACGTCGGGCAGCTGGCTGAGGGTGGAGCTGGCCGGGGTGTCGAAGTCGACCGCGAAGGCGTAGATCTCGAGCAGGTCGGTAGCCGCGTTGTTGGGGTAGTTGGAGTGGGCTTCCTCGTCCACGTGGCGCATGATCAGGCCGGGGACGCCGGCCGGCGGCTCGGCGGCGCCGTCCAGGTCGGCCGGGGTGGCGCACTGGAAGCCGTAGCCGGCCAGATCGGGAACGGTGAAGCGCTGCATGGGTCGCGCGGTGGCGCCGGCGAGCATGTTGACCCGGTCGAAGGCGTAGACCGCGGACCCGGCGCTCTCGTTGGCCGTGCCGTAGTAGGCGTCGGACCAGACCCCGAAGTGCGGGTAGTCCGGGAAGGTGGGCGCCTGGAAGCCGTAGTGGTACCAGCCGCCCGCCACCGGGTCGGAGGTCTGGGAGATGTAGAAGCACATGAAGTTGCCGGACGAGCTGAACTCCTGAAGCAGCCAGCGGTCGGCGTGGCGGTCGTAAAGGACGATCGGGTCGCCGTAACCGCTCGCGCACGACCCGCTGCCAAAGCTGTCCATCGCGAGAGTCCCGGTAAGCGGCGCGCCGTCCTTGTCGAAGACCCGGAACGCGGCGCCGCCGCTGCCGTTGATGGCCTGGATGTAGTGGTTCGGCCCCACGTCCCCCACCGTGTCGGGGGGGTTGACGCCGGTGTAGCCGAGCCCGGCCATGTTGAGGATCGGCGCCGAGAACTCCTCGTGGGCCCGCAGCGGCGTCGACTGCTGAAGCGCGGCCAGGGGGTCGGGATTGGCTTCGTAGGTCATCCCTTCCGAGTCCTTGGGCGGGTAGAAGCGGCGAGGGATCTCGACGATGGGATCGCCGGGCTGCCACGGCGACACGGCGGGAACGAGGCGGAGGTCGACGTTGACAATGGTCGGGGTCACCGGGCCGCCGACCACCTGCGCGCCGCGCAGCTCGAGCCGGTCCCGGGCGTCGGCCGGAGGCGCGAGGACGGCCGCGAGGGCGGCGACGGCCGCCATGGTGCCGATCATGCGATTGAATGGTTGTTTCACGAGGCGACGGCGGCAGCTCAGGGTTCGCATCGGTTGGTTCCTCCGGGAAGTCAGCGGCGCAGCTGAAGTTGCGATCGGTCGGGCGCAGCCTAGCACGACCGGCGTGTCACCGCCGGGGCACGACGCGCCGCAGGCCCAGGTCGCCCTGCTTGCTGGTCAGGACCAGGGGCGTGCCGCCCTTACCGACGGTGGCGGTGGCGGTCTTGTCGGGCTCCTCGTGCTCGTGGTGCTCAACCTTCAGCGAGAAGTCGGTGATGAAGGCCCCCGAGGTCTTCATGGTGACGTCGAGGTCGTTGTCGGGCGGCGTGAAGACGGTCACGGGTCCGGTCTCGGTGGTCAGCCGTTGGGGCTTTTTGGTGGCGTCCGCCTCGAGAGTCACCTCGATGGCGCCCAGCCTCGAGCTCGCGGTGATGGCACCCGCGGTCCTGATGACCCGGATGGTCCCGCTGATGGTCTCCAGGTCGACGTCGGTCTCGACGCCGCGGGCCTCGATGAGGCCGAACGTGGTTTCGGCGCGCACCGGCGCTCCGGTGGGCACCAGAACCGCCAGGTCGGCGCGGGCGAGCTGGGTCCGGGACGGCTGGCTGATGAGCGTGCCCTCCAGGTCGTAGCGGAGGATCGAGACCACCAGCGCGTCGTCGGCCACCGTCACGTCGAGGGCCAGCCTCGAGCCGTCGACGTCGAGCTGCTGGAGCACCGCCGCCGCCTCCAGGTTGCCCTCCGCGCCTCCGTGGCGCAGGCGGACGTCGCCGTGGTGGTTGACGACCCGCACCGGGAGCCCGCCGGTGGGGCCGGTCCACGAGTCGCGCTCGACGGCTCCCGAGCCGACCCGCATCCGCTGGTCCGGGGTCTCGGCCAGGATCGGGGCGGTGGCCAGAGCGAGCAGGGCGACGACAAGCAGGGCGGTCTTCACGTGGTTCACGGTGGTTTCCTCGCCGCGCATGATAGCGCGGCGCGGAGAGGCCCGGTGTGACCGGATCCGGGTCCGGACCCAGGGTCAGTAGCGGTACCAGTCGGGCTTGTAGGGGCCGCGGACGGGAACGCCGATGTACTCGGCCTGCGCCTCGGTGAGGGTGGTGAGCTTGGCGCCGAGGCGCTCGAGGTGGAGCCGGGCGACCTCCTCGTCGAGCTCCTTGGACAGGGTGGTCACCCCCACCGGGTGCTCGTTCTGCCACAGGTCGATCTGGGCCAGCACCTGGTTGGCGAAGGAGTTGGACATGACGAAGCTGGGGTGGCCGGTGGCGCAGCCCAGGTTGACGAGCCGGCCCTCGGCGAGCAGGAAGATCGAGTGCCCGTCGGGGAAGGTGTACTTGTCGACCTGCGGCTTGACGGTCTCGCGGACCACCCCGGGCCAGTCGTTGAGGCGGTCGACCTGGATCTCGTTGTCGAAGTGGCCGATGTTGCAGACCACCGCCTGGTCCTTCATCCGGGCCATGTGCTCGGCGGTGATGACGTCGCGGTTGCCGGTGGTGGTGACGTAGATGTCGGCCTCGGGCAGGGCGCCCTCGATGGTCGTGACCTTGTAGCCGGCCATGCAGGCCTGAAGGGCGCAGATCGGGTCGATCTCGGTGACCCAGACCCGCGCCTTCTGGCCGGCGAGGGACTCGGCCGAGCCCTTGCCGACGTCGCCGAAGCCGCAGATCAGGGCGATCTTGCCGGCGATCATGACGTCCATCGCCCGGTTGAGTCCGTCCACCAGCGAGTGCCGGCAGCCGTAGATGTTGTCGAACTTGGACTTGGTCACCGAGTCGTTGACGTTGATCGCAGGCACCAGGAGCTCGCCGTGCTCGGCCATCTGGTAGAGGCGGTGGACGCCGGTGGTGGTCTCCTCGGAGACCCCCTTCCACTCGGCCACCAGGTCGTGCCAGAAGCGGGGCCGCTCGGCCTGGGTCGCCTGGAGCAGCTTGTTGATGATGGCGAGCTCCTTGTTGTCGGTGGGCGCCACAAGGATCGACGCATCCTCCTCGGCCCGGTAGCCGCGGTGGATCATGAGGGTAGCGTCGCCGCCGTCGTCCACCACCAGGTTGGGGCCCTTGCCGTCGGGCCAGGTCAGGGCCTGCTTGGTGGCCCACCAGTACTCCTCGAGGCTCTCGCCCTTCCAGGCGAAGACCGGGACCCCGGCGGCAGCGACGGCGGCGGCGGCGTGGTCCTGGGTGGAGAAGATGTTGCACGACGCCCAGCGGACGTCCGCCCCGAGCTCGACCAGGGTCTCGATGAGGACCGCGGTCTGGATGGTCATGTGGAGCGAGCCCGTGACTCGCGCCCCGGCGAGGGGCCTGGACGGCCCGTACTTGGCGCGCACGGCCATGAGGCCCGGCATCTCCTTCTCGGCGATGGCGATCTCGCGGCGACCCCAGTCGGCCAGGCTGATATCGGCGACCTTGAAGTCGGTTGTCTGAGTGGTCATCGGTTTCCTTCCTGTCTCGGTCGATCACGCCCGTACGGTGTAACCACCGAGGGGCGTGATTGTAGTTCAACGTGAATCACTCTCCGAAAACCGCCGAGGTTGGCTCCGAGCCAACCTCGGCGGTTTTCGGAGAATGGTCGTCACTTGCCAAGCACCTCGAGCATTGCCGACTTCGGCGGCAGGGTGCCGGTGAAGGCGGCGTGCTGAGCGAAGCCCTGCTGGGCGAGGACGGTCAAGCCGTCGGCTGCCGGCAGCCCCGCTCCCCGGGCGAGTGCCATGAGAGCCGTCTCCCCGGGTCCGTAGACCATGTCCACCACCGCCAGCGCGCCCTCCACCTCGCCGGCTTCGAAGGGCGAGGCGTCGCCGCCGCGCATGCCGAGGGGGGTGGCGTTGACGAGGATGGCGGGCTCGTCGGGCAGGGCGCCCGGCTCCAGGGCCCCGAGCTCGAGCTCGTCGGCGGCGGCCCGGGTCCGGCCGCCGTCGCGGCCGCGCAGGAAGACCTCGGCGCCGGCCAGGTAAAGGCCCACGGCGGCACCGCGCGCCGCTCCTCCCGTACCCTGGACCACCGCGGGACGTCCGACGGGGTCGACCCCCAGGCTCGTCAACGAGCCGACGATGCCGTCGGCGTCGGTGTTGTCGGCGGCGATGCCGGCGTCCCGCAGGACCAAGGTGTTGGCGGCGCCCGCCCGCCGGACCCGGGGCGCGACGATGGTCGCCGCCTGGGCCGCCCGGAACTTGTAGGGCGTCGTCACCGCCCAGCCGAAGGCGGGCAGGCCGACCCGGTCGAAGCAGGTGGCGCCGCGGGGCGCGAAGACCTCGGCGAGCTCGGCCTCGTCGGGGACGCTCACCGGCACGAACAGGTAGGGCAGGCCGAGGGCGCGGTAGGCGGCGCCGTGGAGCTCGGGGCTCAGGCTGTGGCTGGCGTCCCGGCCGACGACCCCGTACAGGCGCTGCGGCGGGCCCTGGAGGTGGCCCATGGCGGCCTCCAGCCGGTCGATGCCGAGCTGGCCGGGGGCGGCGCCGGCGCCCTCGCGCCAGGCGGCGAAGCTGATCGGCGGGCCGAGGAGGGGCGCCAGGTACCGGCTGGGCAGGCCCACCGGTCCCATGGCGAAGGCGACCAGCCGCCGCCTGGACGGGCGCCGGTGGTTGAAGCGGCCGTGCAGGGCCAGGACCCGCTCGAGATCGGCGAGGGAGCGGGCGGTGGGGACCACCTTGACCAGCCGGGTCGGGCCGGCGTGGAGCTCGGCGGCGATGTCGTCGAGGTCGGCCGGCGTGCCCTCGGGGTCGTGCCACGACAGCACCACCTGCTCCGGGGCGAGCCCGAGGCGGTTCATCAGGTGGCCGTCGCGGTGGTGCTCCAGGTCGACGAGGGCGGCGCCCGCGTCGCGGGCCGCCGTCAGCACCGGCTCGCGGTCGGCTGGGTCGTCGGGGCCGCGCCCGCCCTCGGCCCGGGAGCGGAGGGTCACGAGCACCGGCAGGGGACAGGCCCTGACCGCGGCGCGTAGGTCGAGCCCGGGCAGCAGGTCGGCCCGTACCTCCACCACCGCTGCCCCGGCCGGAGGCGCCGCCAGCGCCGCCAGCGGATCCTCGGACACCTCGGGCGTCAACGTGACGATCCAATCCATGGGGAAAGACTAGCAGGACGTCGACTTCCGCGTGGTCTTTTTCTGCCCCCTCGTCTCGCGAGACGAGGGGGCAGAAAAAGAAAAAGAACAAAAAAAGGTGGCTCCCGGGGGAGGAGCCTGATGAAGGAGGAGCTCGATGGAAGGGTCGGTCACGACGAGTCGATCGCCTGCTGACCCTTGCCCTGTGTCCCGTCTCTCGGTGAGATAACGGGATTCGTTTTCAATATAGGTCCCGGAACGCGGTTTGTCTCCCCCCCTCCCGCCGAGGGGTCACCCGGAGGGCGGCTCGAAGGCCGGAATCCCGGTCAGGTAGTGACCCAGGACCAGGGTGTGGATGTCGTGGGTGCCCTCGTAGGTGGTGACCGTCTCCATGTTCATGAGGTGCCGCATCAGGGGGTACTCGTTGACGATCCCGTTGGCGCCGTGGATCTCGCGGGCGGTGCGGGCGCACTCCCGGGCGACGCGGACGTTGTTGCGCTTGGCCAGGGACACCGCCTCGTGGGTCATGGTGCCGGCGTCCTTCATGCGACCGAGCTGCAGCGCCAGGAGCTGGCCCTTGACGATCTCCGAGTACATCTCGGCGAGCTTGACCTGGGTGATCTGGTGGGCCGCGATCGGCCGGCCCCCGAACTGAACCCGGGTCCGGGCGTAGTCGAGGGCGGCGCCTAAGGTCGCCATGGCCGAGCCGAGAGCGCCCCAGGCGATGCCGTAGCGGGCCTGGTTGAGGCACATGAGGGCGTTCTTCAGCCCGGTGGTGCCGGGCAGGATGGCGTCCCCGGGGATCCGGCAGTCGGCAAAGGCGAGCTGCGAGGTCACCGAGACCCGCAGCGAGTACTTGCCCTTGTGCTCGTAGGTGGCAAAGCCCTCGGTCCCACGCTCGACCAGGAAGCCGCGGACGCCCTCGCCGGTGCGGGCCCAGACCACCGCCACGTCGGCGATCGAGCCGTTGGTGATCCAGGCCTTCTCGCCGTTGAGCACCCACGAGTCGCCGTCGCGCCGCGCGCGGGTCCGCATACCGTCGGGGTTGGAGCCGAAGTCGGGCTCGGTGAGCCCGAAGCAGCCCACCGCCGCGCCGCGGCCGAGCGCGGGGATCCAGCGGTCCTTCTGGGCCTGGGACCCCCACTGCAGGATCGGGAACATGACCAGGGAGGTCTGCACCGAGACGAAGGAGCGCAGCCCCGAGTCGCCGCGCTCGAGCTCCTGGTTGATGAGCCCCCAGGCGACGGCGTTCAGGCCGGGCAGGTCGTAGTCGGCGTAGGGGGCGCCGAGCAGCCCCAGCTCAGCCATCTCGGGCACGATCTCGGTGGGGAACCGCCCCTCCCAGGCCCAGCCTTCGATGTCGGGGAGGACCCGCTCCTCGACCCACTGGCGCACCGAGTCGCGGACCATGCGTTCGTCGTCGGCGAGCAGCTCGCCCACCCGGTAGAGGTCGAAACGGTCGAGGTCGATCATCAATGGCTCCTCGTGGGAGTGAACCCGGCTGGCTGGGGGCCGCATTTCCGAGTACCATCGCGCCATGGGTTTCCCCTGGACGACGGCGGTGGGATGGGGCCACGCGATCCTGCTTGCCGCGTTGCCCTGGCTTGCCGCCTGGCGGCCCTGGTGGGCGCCGCTGCTGGCGGTCGCTGTTGCGGTCGTGCACCGCACGGCGCGCCGGAACCGCACCGGCGAACCCTGGGCGAGCGGCCTGGTCGCGGTTTCGGCCGCTGCTTTCGTGGCCGCCTTCGGCGCCTGGTCGACGGCCCTCGGCTGGCTCGCCCTGGCAGCGGTGGTGGCCGCTCTGGCGGCGCTCCTGCCCCGGCCCGGGGGCGGCCGGCCCGATGCTGCCGACGTGGTCGCGCTGGTCGGCTGGGGCGCCGCCTTCGCCGCCATCCCCGCGCTGTTCACCGTGGACGCGGGCGGCTGGCTGGCGCCGGCGGTCCTCCTGGCGGTCGCTCGCCAGCTCGGCTCGGTGGCGGCCGGCGCCGCGCTCGGCGCGCGGCCCGAGCCCGGCCCCCCGAGCCGGGAGATCCGCGGCACCTTGAGCCTGCGGGGCGTCGTGGTCACCATGGACGGGCTGCCGGTGACCGCTCCCCTCGAGCTCGACCTTCGGGCCGGGGAGTCCCTGGCGGTGCTGTGCGACGACCCCCGGGCGGCCCAGGCCCTGGCCGACGCCCTGAGCCTGAGGTCGAGGCCCCAGACCGGGGAGATCCTGCTCGACGGCTCGCCGCCGGAGCCGGACGAGCGGCTGGCGGCGGTGGTGGCGCCCGGCGAGGCCTTCCTGGACGGCGGCCTCGAGGACAACCTGGCGGCCCTCCGGGACGAACCCCTCGACCGCACGACCCTGGGGGCGGCGCGGGAGGCATGCGGCCTCGACGAGGTGGCCGAGGCCCTGGCCGGCCGCAGCCTGGACGGCGACGGCGAGCCGCTGACGCCCTTCCACCGGATGCTGGTGCTGGCGGCGCGGGTGCTCGTCTCGCCCTACCGCGTGCTGGTGGCGGTGGACCCGGGGCCCTGGGTCGACGTGGGCCGAGCGGACCGCTGGCGCAAGGCTTTGGTCCGGGCCTCGGTGGGCCGCACCTCGGTCTGGATCACCGGCGACCGCGACCTGGCCGATCGCGCCGACCACGTCCGCGAGCTGGTCGGCGGCTCCCTGTGACCGCGGCGAAACCCGGAGGCCGACCGGGGGCAGCTCGAAACCGGGCCCGCTCGGGTACGATGATCCGGGGAGGCAAGCTCTGATGGGCAACTACATGGGCGGCTCCGCGCCCGCCATGGCCAACCAGGTCTGCGACGGCTACACCCTGTTGACGGCGACCATCCTGAAGCGCCTGACCCTCGACCAGATGCAGCAGCTCGAGTTCGAGATGGACAAGCGGCTGCGCGAGACCCGGGGCAGCCAGCCCGACCTCCAGGACCAGGTCGCCCTGCAGCAGCGCAACCGCCGCATCTCACGCATTGACGCGCAGATCCGCGTCCTCCGCCACACCATGCAGCAGCGCCGGATGGGGAGGCTGTGAGAGGCGTTCGCCTCGATGACTCGGGGCAGATCCTATCGACGCCGAGCCGCCGCCTGGATACCGTGACCCCATGAACGCGCTCGAGACTCCCCGAGACGAGGTCACCTGCAGCGAGGCGTGGCAGGCGCTGCGCGGTGACTCCCTGGACTGGCTCCTCGACCCCGCCCGGCCGAACCTGTACTGGCGGGTCCTGGTCGACGTGATCGGCCGCCCCCTCGACAGCCCGGCGGTGCGCCGGGCGCGGGGCGGCGCCAACGTCGCCGAGCCGGTGGCGAGCCTGCTCGCCGACCTCCATCCGGACGGTCACTGGGCGACCGATCTTCCCCTCTGGGCGCCTGACGGCGGTCCGGGCTGGCGCTTGGTGGCGGCGGTGCAGATGGGCGCCGACCCGGAGGATCCGCGGCTGCACGCGGCCTCGGAGCGGCTGCTCGAGGAAGCCCCCGGCGACGGCGGGCTGCTGGGGCCGGGCGGCTCCGAGCCCGACCCCCGGCTCACGGCACGGACCCTCGAGGCCCTGACCGGCCTCGGTTGGAAGCGCCACCCGCGGGTCCAGGAGTGGCTCGCGTGGCTCGACGAGACCGGCGGCTGGGAGGGCGACCCGGTCGCGGCGACGGCGGTGCTCGGCGCCTGCGGAACCGACGGCCGGCCGACCCTCCGGGAGCGGGCTGCGGACGGTCTCGACGCGGTGCTCGCCGCGGACGGGGACCGGGGCCTCGACGTGCTCGGCCACCCGAACCTCCTGCGCACCGACCTCGCCGAGGTCTTCGCGGTCCTGGCCGCGGCCCGGGTCGAGCCGCGCCGGTCGTGGCGCCGGCCCCTCGAGAGCCTCCAGCGGCTCCAGGACGGCGACGGCCGCTGGCCGCTTCAGACGTCGATGCCGAAGACCTTGGGGCCACCCGAGCCTCCGGGCCCGTCCAAGTGGGTCACCCTCAAGGCGACCCGCGCCATGCTCGCCTACGCCGTCGCCGCCGAGCTCCCCCGGCTCTTCCCGTACCCCCCGGACCGAGAGTGAGGGGTGAGGGCGCCTGAGGTCGCACGGCTGCGCTGCCACTGTCGGTCGTGAGCCACAGCGCCGGCGGCTCGCCGGCCTTGCCCGGACGTTGCCGGTTGATGGTGTCCGTCCGTGCCCGTACCCGTACCCGTGCCCGTGCCCGATGTCAGCGGCAGCACTCAGGACCAGCGGCAGCAATCAGGGACAGCGACCGGCAACCGGCGATCCGCGACAGCGACCGACGTCGGCAACGGGTCCGGGTGCGGGTCCGGACGCTGCTACCTGCCGCTGCCGCTGTTTGCTGTTTGCTGTCCCTGATCGCTGATCGCAGACCCCCCGCCCCG
>DATHSO010000171.1:0-18762 GCA_035464095.1 Candidatus Methylomirabilota bacterium
TCGTCGGGCACGGGCACGGGCACGGGCACGGGCACGGGCACGGGTACGGGTGCGGGTACGGACGCGGGGGGCGAGGCGGCGCGCTTGCGACGCAGGTTCAATCCGGTATCCTGGTCGGGTTCGGCCCGCGGGCCGGACCCCGGGAGGGCGCATGGACCGTGCCGAGATGATCAGGGTGCTCGAGGAGGTGGCGGCGGGGGCGGTCGGCGTCGATGCTGCGCTCGCCCGGCTGTCATCGGCCGGGGTCGACGACCTCGGCTTCGCCCGTCTCGACACCGACCGCGAGCGCCGCACCGGCGCCGCCGAGGTGGTCTACGCCCCCGGCAAGACCGCCGACCAGCTGGAGGGCCTGGTGGGGCGTTGCCTTGAACGCTTCGGCAAGGTCCTGGTGACCCGCCTCGAGCCGCACCGCGCGCCGCCGCTGCTCGCCCGTTTCCCCGAGCTCCGTTTCCACGAGGTGGCGCGGGTGCTCGAGGCGCGGCCGGCCGGCGATCCGATCCACCCCGTCGTGGCCGTGGTCGCCGCCGGCACCTCGGACCTGCCGGTGGCCGAGGAGGCTTCTGTGGTGCTCGAGCACCTCGGCCACGAGGTCGACCGGGTGATCGACGTCGGGGTGGCCGGCATCCACCGGCTGCTCGGCCAGCTCGACCGGCTGCGCTCGGCGCGCGCCGTCGTGGTCGTCGCCGGCATGGAGGGCGCGCTGCCGTCGGTGGTGGCGGGGCTCGTCGACCGGCCGGTGGTGGCGGTGCCGACCTCGGTCGGCTACGGCGCCAGCTTCGGCGGCGTCGCCGCCCTGCTCGGCATGCTCAACACCTGCGCCGCGGGCATCGGGGTGGTCAACATCGACAACGGCTTCGGGGCCGCGACCCTGGTCCACCGGATCGCCCTCGCCGGCCGTGACGGGGAGCGGCCGTGACGCGGCGCCTGCTGTGGCTCGACTGCTCAGGCGGCGCCGCCGGCGACATGGTCCTGTGCGCCCTGGTCGAGGCCGCGGGCAGTGCCGCGTTGGTCGAGGAGCTGCCGCGACGCCTCGGATTTCCCGATGTGACGATCGAGTGGCCCGAGGGCCGGGTGGGGGGCTTCGCGGCCCGCCGGCTGCGGGTCGGCTTCGACCCCGCCGCCCACCCCGAGCACCGGAGCCTGGCCGACGTGCTCGAAATTCTCGAGCGCGCCGACCTGCCCGAAGCCGCGGCGGCGACGGCGGCCCGGGTCTTCGAGACCCTGGCGGCGGCCGAGGGCCGGGTCCACGGGCTTGCCGCCGACCAGGTCCACCTCCACGAGGTGGGCGCGGTTGACGCGCTGGTCGACATCGCCGGCGCCTGCCTCGCCCTGGCCGAGCTCGCCGTCGACGAGGTGGTGTGCTCGTCCCTGCCCATGGGCTCGGGCACGGTGGAGTGCATCCACGGCACCCTGCCCCTGCCGGCGCCGGCGGTGGCGGCCATGCTCACCGGGGTGCCGGTGCACTCCGCGGGGATCGACGGCGAGACCGTGACCCCCACCGGGGCGGCCCTGGTCACGACCCTGGCCGCGCGCTTCGGGCCCATGCCGGCGATGACCGTGGAGCGCCTCGGGGTCGGCGCCGGATCGGCCGACCGCCCCGGCCTGCCGAACGTGCTGCGGGCCTTCGTGGGCGCCGTCGCCGAGCCGGTGGCGGTCGCCGAGGCCGACCACGTGGTGGTCGAGTGCAACCTCGACGACCTGGACCCGCGGGTGCTGCCGGTGGTGCTCGAGCGCCTCCTCGAGTCGGGTGCCCTGGACGCCTTCGTCACCCCCGTGGTCATGAAGAAGGGCCGGCCCGGCCACCTGATCACCGCCCTCGCCCCGGCCGCCGCCCGCGACGGGGTGGTGGCGGTGCTCCTCGCCGAGACCACGAGCCTGGGCTGCCGCTCCCACCCGGTGGCCAAGCACCACCTGGCGCGCCGGATGGCGACGGCGGCCACCCCCTGGGGCGAGGTGCCGGTCAAGCTCGCTTTGGCCGGCGACCGGGTGCTGCGCCGGGTGCCCGAGTTCGAGCCCTGCGCCGCGCTGGCGCGGGCCGCGGGGGTGCCGGTGCGCGACGTCCTGGCCGCGGCGGGCGGCGTGGTCGAGGAGGACGGGGAATGAGCCCGAGCTGGGACGCCCTCCTGGACTGGTTCCGCGATCACGGCTCGGCCCTGGTCGCCTACTCGGGCGGGGTCGACAGCACCCTGCTCGCCCGCGCCGCCCACGACGCCCTCGGCGACCGGGCGGTGGCGGTGACCGCGGTGTCGGCCTCGCTGGCGCCGGCCGAGCTCGACGAGGCGCGCGAGCTGGCCGAGGCGATGGGCCTCACGCACCTCCTCGAGACCTCGTCGGAGACCAGCCTGCCCCGGTACCTGGCCAACGACGCCGACCGATGCTACCACTGCAAGACCGAGCTCTATCGAATCTGCCGCCGGGTCGCCGACGAGCGCGGCCTGGCGGTGATCGTCAACGGCCTCAACACCGACGACCTGTCGGACCACCGGCCGGGCACCCGTGCCGCCGACGAGGCCGGGGTGCGCTCGCCCTTCGTCGAGCTCGGCTTCGACAAGGCGGCGATCCGGGAGCACTCGCGCCGGCTCGGCCTGCCGACGGCGTCCAAGCCCGAGCTCGCCTGTCTGGCGTCGCGCTTTCCCACCGGCACCCCGATCACTATCGACGGGCTGGAGCGGGTGGCGGCGGCGGAGCGGGTGGTGGCGTCCCTCGGCTTCTCCCAGTTCCGGGTCCGCTTCCACGGCGATCTGGCCCGGGTCGAGGTCCCGGCCGATGAGATCCCCCGCCTCGCCGACGACGGGCTGCGGCAGCGGCTCCTCGAAGGCATCCGTGGCGCGGGCTTCCGCTTCGTCACCCTCGACCTGGCGGGCTACCGCCGCGGCTCGTCGAACCCCCTCGCCATGGGCGCGCCCGGCGACGGCTGAGAACGGCTGTCAGCTCTCAGCCATCAGCTGTCAGCTCCCCCGCCCACCCGACCCGGGCCGCCGGATCCGTGAGCCGAGGTTCCCCAAGCGTCGGTGTCGAGGCCAGCTACCCTGCCGGGATCGGAGAGGAAGGGAGGGGAAAGCTGAACGCTGACGGCTGAAAGCTGACGGCTGACGGCTGAGGGCTCCGATTGAACCGCCGCGGGGGCTGCAGTAGGCTCGGGGGCCGGAGGTGCGGGTGACCGAGCGGATCGAGGAGCGCTCGAACGGGGCCGTGGGCCCCGGTCCGGCGGCGGAGCCGCTGGCGGAGGAGTTCGCCCCCGAGGGGCTGCACGAGGAGGCGGCGCGGGTCGAGGCCCTGGTGGCGTCGGGCGACGAGGCCGCCCTCGACGACTTCGTCCGCGCCACCCACCCCGCCGACCTGGCGGCGCTGCTGCGGGTGCTGCCGCAGCTGCTGTGGCCGGCGGTCATCGCCCGCCTCGACATCACCCGGCTGTCGGACCTCATGGAGGAGCTGCCGGACCACCTCCGCGACGACCTCGCCGAGCACCTGCGGCCGGAGCAGCTCGCCCGCGCCCTCGGCGAGATGGCGTCGGACGACGCCGCCGACGTCATCGCCGACCTTCCCGAGGTGCTGGCGCGCCGGGCCATCGAGGCCCTGCCGCGAAAGGACCGCCGCGAGGTCGAGACCCTGCTCGCCTACCGCGAGGACACGGCGGGCGGCCTCATGCAGACCGAGCTCGTCTCCATCGCCGACAGCGCGACGGTGGGGGAGGTCATCGAGGAGATCCGCGCCGGCTGGGACCAGGTCGGCGAGCTCTTCTTCGTCTACGTGGTGGACACCGACAACCGGCTGGTCGGGGTGCTCAACCTGGGCGCCCTGCTGCTCGCGCCCAACGACCGGCCGATCCGCGACCTCATGAAGCGCAAGGTCCACGCCGTCACACCCGACGAGGACCAGGAGCGCGTCGCCAGGATCTTCAAGCGCTACGACCTGGTGGCCCTGCCGGTGGTGGACGCCGACGGCCGGCTGCTCGGGCGCATCATGCACGATGACGTGGTCGACGTCCTCCAGGAGGAG
The DNA here is from genome assembly GCA_035464095.1 of Candidatus Methylomirabilota bacterium. Taxonomy (GTDB): domain Bacteria; phylum Acidobacteriota; class Thermoanaerobaculia; order Thermoanaerobaculales; family Sulfomarinibacteraceae; genus JAHECW01. Next base: position 4,000 of record DATHSO010000171.1, read on the forward strand.
GCCGACGAGGACATCATGCACTTCGCCGGCGCCGCCGGCGAGCCGGAGCTGGTCTACACCAACCAGCCCTTCCGGATCGCCGGCATGCGGCTGCCGTGGCTGATCGCGACGCTGGCCGGCCTCGCGGTGCCGGCGCTGCTGACGCGCGCGTTCCAGGTCAGCTTTCCGCACATGGACGCCCTGGTGCCGTTCGTGCTGGTGATCGGGGCCATGGGCGGCAGCGTCGGCTCCCAGTCCGCCACCATCGTGGTGCGCGGCTTCGCCACCGGCCGGGTGGACTTCCGCAACCTCGGCCACTTCCTCGGCAAGGAGCTGGTGGTGAGCTCGCTCATGGGTCTCGCCTGCGGTGCCCTGTCGGGGCTCGTGAGCCAGGTCTGGCACGGCAACGCCAGGCTCTCTCTGACCGTGGCGATCTCCATGACCGCGGCCATCGTCGCCTCGGCCATCCTGGGGGTGCTGGTACCCTTCCTCTTCCGGCTGGTCCGGATCGACCCCGCCATCGCCGCCGGCCCGGCGGTCACCACCATCGACGACATCGTCGCGATCGGTATCTATTACGGTGTTGCACTGCTCTTGATTGCGGGGTGATTTTCTTTTTTCGAGCCCCGTTGCCCGCGGGCAACGGGGCTCGAAAAAAGAAGCAAGAAGCGGGTGGATGTGGTTGTTCTCGTGACCTACAGTGGCGACATGAGCACCTCGAACGAGTGCGCTGACTACGACCGGGTGGAGAGCGCGCTGCGCTACCTGCACGAGCGCCGGGCCGAGCGGCCGAGCCTCGACGATGTCGCCCGACACGTCGGCCTGAGCCCGGCCCACTTCCAGCGCCTGTTCGTGCGCTGGGCCGGGGTCAGCCCCAAGCGCTTTCTCCAGTTCCTCACTGCCGAGCAGGCAAGGCGCTGCCTCGCCGAGTCGCGGTCGGTCCTCGATGCGGCCTTCGACGCCGGGCTGTCGTCGCCGGGACGGCTCCACGACCTGACGGTGGCGGTGGATGCGGTGACCCCGGGCGAGCTGAGGAGCGGGGGCGCCGGCATGGTCATCCGCCACGGCCTCGCGGACAGCCCCTTCGGCCGCTGCTTCATCGCCGCCACCGACCGCGGCGTGTGCGCCCTGTCGTTCTCCGCCGGGTACGACGGCGGCGACGGCCTCGCCGTCGTGCGGGCGACCTTCCCCGAGGCCGAGCTGCGGTCTGCCCCCGGGGAGATCGCCGCGCTGCGGGACCGGATCTTCCGGGGCGCCGGCGCCGGCCGCCCGCTGTCCGTGCTCCTCGCCGGCACCAACTTCCAGCTCAAGGTCTGGGAAGCGCTGCTGCGCATCCCCGCGGGACGCCTGTGCGCCTACTCGGATCTGGCCGAGCTCATGGGCCGGCCGACCGCGGCCCGCGCCGTGGCCTCCGCCGCCGCTGCCAATCGCGTCGCCTACCTGATCCCGTGCCACCGGGTGATCCGCTCCCTCGGGGACTTCGGCGACTACCGCTGGGGCCCGGCCCGCAAGCGCGCCATGGCCGGGTGGGAGGCCGCTCGGGGTCGTGGAGGGGTTGAGCAATCCTGAGAATCGTTCCGAAATCGAATCTCAGGCAATGATACGATGTGGCCGCCTGACGCTCGGGGGGGTGGCCCATGGACTTTCCGATCTTCCACCTCGACTTCCTCGGCAACCGGATGCTGGTGGCCGTGATCGCGGTGCTCCACGTCTTCGTCAACCACCCCTTCGCGGTCGGGGCCATGCCCCTGGTCGCCGCCCTGGAGTGGTGGGGTTGGCGCCGCGGCGAAGCCGGCTGGGACCGGATGGCCTACCGGATCCTCACGGTCTGCTTCGTGGTCACCACGACCGTCGGCGCCCTGACCGGGGTCGGGATCTGGTTCGCCACCTCGCTGGTCAACCCGGCCGCCATCGGCAGCCTGATCCGGGTCTTCTTCCTCGCCTGGTTCGCCGAGTGGATCGTGTTCGTCACCGAGGTTCTGTTCATCATGGCCTACTACCTGACCTGGAAGCCCATGGCCGGGCGCAAGGGGTTGCACATCGCCCTCGGCGCGGTGCTCGCCTTCGCCTCGTGGGTCACCATGGCGATCATCACCGCGATCCTCGGCTTCATGATGGACCCGGGCTCCTGGCTCGAGCGGACCAGCTTCACGAGCGGCGTCCTCAACCCGGTCTACCTGCCCCAGCTCGCCTTCCGGACGCCGCTGGCGATGGTCGCGGCCGGCCTGCTGGCGCTGTTTCTGGCCTACTTCTTCACCCGAGGCGACGACGACCTGCGGCGGCGGGCGGTGCGCTGGCTCTCGCTGTGGACCCTGGCCTGGCTGCCGTTGGCGGCGGCCGGGGCCCTGTGGTACTGGCGGGTGATCCCGGCCTGGATGGCCGACAACGTGCCGGTGGCCCTCGGCACCCAGCGCTTCGCGAGCTGGTACGACCAGCTGCTCGTTGTGCTCGCGGTCATGGTCGCCGTGGTGCTGCTGGCTGCCCTGACCGGCGCGCTCCTGCCGCGCCACCTGCCACGGGTCGCGCTGCTCGTGCCCTTCGCCCTGACCCTGGTGCTGCTCGGCTCCTTCGAGCGCGTGCGCGAGTTCATCCGTAAGCCCTACGTGGTCGGCGAGTACATGTACGCCAACGGCGTCCGGGTCGCCGACCTGCCCCTGCTCAAGGAGGAGGGCGTCCTCCGCCACTCGGCCTGGGCCCGCATCCGGGAGGTCACCGACGCCAACCGGACGGCGGCCGGCGCCGAGGTCTTCCGGCTCGCCTGCACCCGCTGCCACACCGCGACCGGCGTCAACTCGGTCTTCGACCGCCTGACCGGGCTCTACGGCGCCGGCGACTGGGACCGGGACACGGTCAAGTACTACCTGCTCGGGATGCACACCGCGCGACCCTTCATGCCGCCGTTTCCCGGCACCGACGCCGAGGCCGGCGCCCTCGCCGACTACCTGGTGGCGGGCCAACGCTCCCACGAGCCGGTGCTCGGCGCCCAGGACGTGGGCCTGGGAGGGCCGGCGCCCGTGACGGGCGTGGCCGCGGCCGCCGGCGGGGAGGCCTGACATGGACCCGATGCCCGTTCCGCGCGACTTCCCCCTCCCCCTGCCGGCCGCCGAGGGCGACCTCGAGCTCGCGGTCATCGTCCTGTTCGCCGTCCACATCCTGTTCGTCAACCTGATGCTGGGAGGCGCGCTGCTGACCCTGGCGGCGGAGATCCGCGGCCTCAGCCGGCCGGCCTACGACCGCCTGGCCAAGAAGATCGCCGACACCGTCACCGTCAACAAGAGCCTGGCGGTGGTCCTCGGGGTCGGTCCGCTGCTCGTGATCAACGCCCTCTACGGCCTCCACTTCTACACCGCCAACGCCCTCACCGGCCGGGCCTGGATTCTGCTCGTGCCCGTCATCGCGGGCGCCTTCCTGCTGCTGTACCTCCACAAGTACAGCTGGCACGCCCTGGCCGAGCGCAAGGGCCTCCACCTCGCCGTCGGCGCCGCCGGCACCCTGCTCCTGCTGGCGGTGCCTCTGGTCTTCCTCAGCAACATCAACCTCATGCTCTTCCCGAGCCGGTGGCCCGACGTGGCGGGCTTCCTGTCCGCCGTGGCGCTGCCCAACGTCCTGCCCCGCTACCTCCACTTCGTGCTCGCGTCGCTCGCCGTCACGGGCCTGTTCCTGGCCGGCTGGCTGTGCCGCCGGGGCTTCGACTTCGAGCTCGAGCTGCCGGGCCTCGACCGCTGCGCGGTCAAGCGAGAGCTGCTCGGTATCGCCCTCGCCGCCACCGCCGCCCAGCTCGTGGCCGGGCCGCTGGTGCTGCTCACCCTGCCGCCCCACGGGATCACCTGGCTGCTCCTGGGCAACCTGGCGCTGGCGGTGACCCTGGCCGCGGCGGCGGCGGTCCTGCTGTGGCGGGAGAGCGCGCTCGAAGCCCCCCTCGGGCCGCGCTTCTGGATGGTGGTGGTGCTCCTCGGCGGCACCGTCGGCCTCATGGTCCTGGGCCGGCACCTGTACCGGGAGGAGGCGCTGGCCCCGCACCGGGCGCTGGTGGCGGCCCACACAGCCGCCTTCCGGTCGGCCTCCCTGGGCGCCGAGATGCGGCTCGCCGCCGGCACCCCGCGGCTCGGCCCGGCCGAGGCGGTGGCGTCGCCCGGCGAGCGGGTCTTCCGGGCCACCTGCATGGCCTGCCACGACCTCGACGCCCGCCGGGTCGGCCCGCCCCTGCGCGAGATCGCCGACCTGTACGCCGGCAACCCCTCGGGGCTCATCGCCTGGGTCAAGGCGCCGGGGCGCAAGCGGCCCGACTACCCCGAGATGCCGCCGATCACCATGCAGCAGCCCCAGTACGACGCCGTCGCCGCCTACATCCTCGACGAGCTCTTCGCGGCGGCCGACGGGGACGAGACCGGCTGAGTGATTGAACCGCCAAGACGCCAAGGTCGCAAAGCACTGAACGAGACCGCGGATGGCTCGCGTTCGGGCGGTCGAGCGCGAGCCTTTCTCGGCTGTCTCCTTGGCGTTCTTCCCGTCGTCGCGGTGAGATTCAGATCGGCTCGAAGTGGCAGGTGAAGTGGCGCAAAAGCTTCGGCTGCCAGGTGATGCGGTGGCCGGGGATGCGGTCGCGCTCGGCCCACACCTGCTCGATGACCTCGACCAGGTAGTCGAAGTGGCTCTGGGTGTAGACCCGGCGCGGGAAGGCCAGGCGAACCAGCTCGAGCGGCGCCGGCTGCTCGGCCCCGTGCTCGTCGACGTGGCCGAACATGACGCTGCCGAGCTCCACGGCGCGCACGCCGCCGGCCAGGTAGAGGGCGTTGACGACGCCGATCCCGGGGTAGTGGAGCGCCTCCATGTCGGGCAGCATGGCGCGGGCGTCGAGGAAGACCGCGTGGCCGCCCGCCGGCCGCACCATGGGCACCCCGATGGCGCCGAGCTTGACCGCCATGTACTCGACGGTGGCGTGCCGGTAGACCTGGTAGTCATAGTCCAGGGCCTCGCCGAGCCCGACCGCGATCGCCTCGAGGTCGCGGCCGTCGAGGCCGCCGTAGGTGGGGAAGCCCTCGCGCAGGATCAGCAGGGTGCGAAAGCGCTCGGCCCAGCCGTCGTCCCGGCACACCAGGAAGCCGCCGATGTTGGCCAGGCCGTCCTTCTTGCAGCTCATGGTGGCGCCGTCGGCCAGGGCGAACATCTCCTGGGCGATCTCGAGCAGCGGTCGATCGGCATACCCGGGCTCGCGCTCGCGGATGAAGTAGGCGTTCTCGGCGAAGCGGCAGGCGTCGATGATGAAGGGGATCCCGTGCTCGGCCAGGACCGCCTTGACCGCCTCGAGGTTGGCCATGGACACCGGCTGGCCGCCGCCGGTGTTGTTGGTCACGGTCATCATCGCGAAGGGAATCCGGTCGCGGCCGTGCTCGGCGATGCAGGCCCTGAGCGCGTCCACGTCCATGTTGCCCTTGAAGGGCGCCTCGACCTGGGTGTCGTAGGCCTCGCGGCACGGCAGGTTGAGGGCCACGGCGCCGCGGTACTCGATGTTGGCGCGGGTGGTGTCGAAGTGGCTGTTGTTGGGCACCACGTCGCCGGGGCTCAGCACGCACTCGGCCAGGATGCCCTCGGCGGCCCGGCCCTGATGGGTGGGCAGGACGTGGGGCATGCCGGTGATCTCCTTGACGCTGGCTTCGAAGCGCTTCCAGGACCGGCTGCCGGCGTAGCTCTCGTCGCCCATCATGAGGGCCGCCCACTGGGCGGTGGACATGGCGCCGGTGCCCGAGTCGGTGAGCAGGTCGATGCAGCAGTCCTCGGCGTCGAGCAGGAAGACGTTGTGGTGGGCGGCGGCCAGCGCCGCCTCCCGCTCGGGGCGGGAGGTGATCTTCAGCGGCTCGGTCATCTTGATGCGGAAGGGCTCGATGATGGTGCGCATGGCTCGTCTCCCGGGCCGCCGGGTGTCGCGGGCGGCGTCGGGGGAAGCCTACTCGCTCCCCGTGGGGATGGAAACCGCCGGGAGTGACCCGGGTTGCAGCTTGCCGCCACGGGTGAGCTATCCTCGCAGCTCGGCCCCCTGGCGGGGCCGAGAGGAGACAGCATGAAGCTCGCCACCCGCAAACCGCACAAGCTGCGGCGAATCCTGATCGCGCTCCTGGTCGTGCTCGTCGTCGTCGGCCTCTGGCTCGGCCTCCGGGTCGGTCCGGAGCCCATGGTGAGCCTGGACACCGATCGGATGGCGGTGGGCCGCGCCACCGGGGTCGAGGCCCGCTTCCTCGAGCCCGAGGGGGGCCTCGGCGAGGTGCGGCTGGAGCTCAGCCAGGGAGACCGAACCGAGGTCCTCGCCCGGGATGCGTTCGAAGCAGGCTCGCTGCTGCCGTTCGTGGGCGACCGGGGCACCCCCGAGTCGGTGCTCCGGGCGACCGTCGGGACCGGCACCTTCGACTGGCTGAGCGAGGGCGAGGTGGTGCTTCGGGCGGTGGCGAGCCGGCGGGCCGGCTTCCTTCGCAGCGCCGACGACGTCGTCGTCGAGCGGCGGCTGCCGGTGCGGCTACACCCGCCCCGCCTCGAGCTGCTGTCGACCCAGCACTACGCCCGCCAGGGCGGCTCCGGGGCGGTGCGCTACCGGGTCGGGGAGACCGCGGTGCGCTCCGGGGTGCGGGCCGGCGGCCACGAGTCGACCGGGGCCCCGATCCCCGACGGCGGGCCGGGCGAGCACTTCGTGATCTACGCCCTGCCCTGGGACCTGGCCGACGCCGCCGAGGTCCGGGTGTTCGCCGAAGACGACGCCGGCAACCGGGTCGAGCAGCCCTTCCTCGACCTGTTCAAGCCGCGCCCGCCGCGCACCGACACCATCAGCCTCAGCGAGGCCTTCCTGGAGCGGGTGGTGCCGCCCATCGCCGACCGCTCGGATGTGGTGGACACCACCGCTCCCCTGCTCGAGCAGTACCTGGTGATCAACGGCGAGCTGCGCCGCGCCGAGCTCGAGCGCCTCGCCGAGCTGGCGCGGGACTCGGCGCCGGCGCCGCTGTGGTCGGGGCCCTTCGTGCAGATGGCCAACTCGGGGCTTCAGGCCGGCTTCGCCGAGACCCGATCCTACCTCTGGCAGGGGCAGCCGGTGGACCGCCAGACCCACCTCGGCCTCGACCTCGCCGCCACCGCCCGCGCCCCGGTGCCGGCGCCCAACACCGGCCGGGTGGTGGCGGCCGGCTGGATGAGCCTGTACGGCAACGCGGTCGTCATCGACCACGGCGGCGGGCTGATGTCCCTGTCCGGCCACCTGTCGAGCATCGAGGTCGTCGAGGGCGAGCTCGTCGAGGGCGGTCGGATCATCGGAGCGAGCGGCGCCACCGGCCTCGCCGGCGGCGATCACCTCCACCTGGAGATCTTCGTCCACGGCCAGTCCGTCGACCCGGTGGAGTGGCTCGACGGCAAGTGGATCCGGGACAACATCACGTCGAAGGTAGGCTTCTAGTTCTCAATTCTCAATTCTCAATTCTCAATTCTTAATTCTTAATTATGAATGACGGGCTTTGTCATTCTGTGCTGGATGCGATGTAATTTAAAATTGAGAATTCAAAATTGAGAATTGTGTGCGTCAGCTGGAGGCGGGGCGACGGCGCCAGGGGCGCAGCGCGTGCCAGAGCCGGGTGGCGAGGCGGCCGACGGCGGCGAAGATGTCCTCGGAGAGCGCGGCGGTGGGCGGCAGCAGCAGGCTGGTCAGGAAGGTCGAGACCAGCAGCCCGCCCATGATCACGATCGCCATCGAGTAGTAGTAGACGCCGGCGAGGGCGGGGCGCTGGACCACGATGGGAACCAGGCCCACCAGGGTGGTGATGGCGGTCATCAGGATCGGCCGGAGCCGCTCCCGGCCGCCGAGCAGCATGGCCTCGGTGCGCCCCATGCCGCGACGCCGGTAGAGGTTGATGTGCTCGATCATGACGATGCCGTTGTTGACCACGACCCCGATCAGCAGCAGCAGGCCGATGGCCGCCGGCTGGTCGAAGTCGGTTCCGGACAGCCACAGCGCCCAGAAGGCGCCGGCCAGGGCGAAGGGCAGCGCCACCATCAGCCCGACCGCCTGGCGTACGGACTCGAACAGTGACGCCATGACCGCGAACACCAGGCCCAGGGCGAGCAGCAGGTTGACCAGGAACTCCCGGGACTGCTCCCGCTGGCGCTCGGCCCACTCGGACATGGTCCAGGTGTAGCCGAAGGGGAAGTCCATGCCGTCCATGGCGGTCCGCACCAGGGGGAGGTAGTCGTCCATGGTGCCCGCCTCGTAGCGGGCGCCGACCCAGACGCTGGTGCGCCGGTTGTCGCGCTGGATCCGGTCCGGCCCCGGCTCGACCCGGAACGAGGCCATGGACGCCAGCGGGATCTTGTCGCCGTCGGCGGTCCACACCGGCAGGGTGTGGAGCTGGCTGACGCTCTCGGTCTCCCGCTCGTCCAGGGTCAGCCGCATCTCGCGCTCCCCCGACGGGGTCCTGAAGCGCGGCAGCCGCCGGCCGCGGAAGGTCAGGGACACGACCTCGGCGGGCTGGTTCAGCGGCACCCCGTAGCGGGCGGCGAGCTCCCGGTCGAGGTCCACGTAGAGCTCCATGCCGCCGGACTGGCTCGAGGTCCAGACGTCCTGGAGGCCGGGGATCGCCTCGATGCGCAGCTTGGCGTCCTGGGCCAGGTCGGCGAGCACGCCGGTGTCCTCGCCCACCAGCTGGAAGGCGATCCGGTTGCCGCCGCCGCGCCGCCAGCCCCAGCCCGCCTGGTCCTGGACCTCGAGCTTGATGCCGGGCAGCTCGGGCAGCAGCTCGCGCAGCCGGTTCCGGGTCTCGGCCATGGCGGCGTCGTTGGCGAAGCCCTCCTTCATGTAGAGGCGGGTCAGGGAGAAGCGGTCCGACCAGAAGCTGTAGATGTGCTCGGCGTTGAGCTCGTCCCGGTGCGGCACCAGGCGCTCCTCGACCAGGGTCACCGCCCGCTCCATGCGCTCCAGGCTCAGGGGCTCGGCGAACTCGTAGCGGACCTGGACGAAGACCTCCGAGGTGTTGGCGTCGAAGTTCTTGTCGATGTTGTCGAAGGGGAACCAGGTCGAGGCGATGACCAGGATCCCGATCACCGGGGTCAGCCAACGGTGGCGCAGGAAGAAGGCGAGCAGGACCTGGTAGCGGTCCTCGAGCCACACCATGAGCCGCGCGCGGCCGCGGGAGCGCGAGCGGATGAAGCTCGAGGTGGCAAGGGGGATCAGGGTCTGGGACACGAACAGCGAGGCGAGCAGGGTCAGGCAGACCGTGATCGCGAGCTCCCTGAGGTAGATGTTCATCTCGCTCGGCTTGTTGAAGATCATGGGCAGGAACACGATCACCGAGGTCAGGGTGGCGGCGATCACCGCCAGGGACACCTCGCGCGAGCCGACCAGGGCCGCGTCGCGCCGGCTCAGCCCGCGCTGCTGGTGGCGGTAGATGTTCTCCATCACCACCACAGCGTTGTCCACCAGCATGCCGATGCCGACGATCAGGCCGAGCAGGGTCAGGGTGTTCATGGTCTTGCCCATGGCCCAGATGGCGCCGCAGGCGACGATCAGCGAGAACGGGATGCAGGCCACCGACACCAGCGTCATGGACACGCGCCGGAGGAAGGCGAACAGGACCGCGCTCGCCAGCAGCGCCCCGAACAGACCGGTGAAGCCGAGGTCGCGCAGGGTCTTGCGGATCTCGGCGCCCTGGTCGAACCAGATCAGGAAGGTGACCCCCTCGAGCTCGGGGTCGGAGTTCATGGCCGCCACCTGGCGCCGGACCTCGTCGCCGATCTCCACCGCGTTGCCGCCGGCCTCGGCGGTGACGGTGACCCCGATGGCGAAGTCCCCGTCCAGGTGGCGGCCGTACTCCAGCGGCGGCTCCTCGTAGCGGACCTCGGCCACGTCCCCGACCCGCAGTCCGTCGCCGCGCAGGGGCAGCTGCCGGATCTCCTCCACGGTGGTGAAGGCGCCGACCGTGCGCACGCTGGTGCGGCGCTCGCCGGTGCGCAGAACCCCCGCCGAGAGGTCGAAGTTCGAGCCCTCGAGCACCCGCACCACGTCCCGGACGTCGAGCCCGTGGGCCTCCAGAGCGTCGACGTGGAGGTTGACCCGCACCTCCTTCGGGTTGACGCCGTCGAGGCGCACCGAAGCGACGCCGGGGATCCGCTCCAGCGGGCGCACGATCTTGCGCTCGAGCAGGTCGTAGCTCTCCGACAGGTCGCGCTTCGACGACAGCCGGCCCTCGAGCACCGGGGCGTCCTCCTCGGCGGCGTCCCAGTTGCCGCCCACGGTGATGTCGCCGATGGTGTCGGGCAGCTCGCTGCGGATCCGGTCGATGCGCTCGAGCACCTCGGCCCGGGCCAGGCTCATCTCGTGGCCCCAGGCGAAGTTGAGGCGGATCCGGCCGCCGTCCGACGAGCAGTTGGACCACATGTCGGTGACGCCCTTGACCGAGCCCAGCACCTCCTCGAGGGGCCGCACCACGAGCCGCTCGGTCTGCTCGGGGGTCGAGCTCGGGAACGGCACCCGGACGAAGAGCTCCGGCTCCTCGACCTCGGGCATGAAGCCCAGGGGCAGCCGGTTGAGGGCCACCAGCCCGAGCACCACGGCGCAGGCCAGGATGGTCAGGGTGGCCACCGGCCGGCGGATGGCGAGCTCGGGGAGGGTCACGACGCGGCCTCGCCGACCCCCGGCGCCTCGAGCTCGGCGGCGACCGCGTTGCCGGCCTCCTCGTCGCTGCGGACCCGCGACGGCACCACCATGTAGACCGACGGGATCACCACGAGGGTGAGCACGGTGCTCAGGGCGAGGCCGAAGGAGACCGTGACCGCCAACGGCGCCCGCAGCTCGGCGCCCTCCCCCAGGGACAGGGCCATGGGCAGCAGGCCGAGGACCGTGGTCAGGGTGGTCATCAGGATCGGGCGCAGCCGCAGGTGGCCGCCCCGAAGCACCGCCTCGAGCTTGGCCATGCCCGCGCGCCGGAGCTGGTTGACCGTGTCGATCAGGACGATGGCGTTGTTGACCACGATCCCCACCAGCATCACGGTTCCGATGAGGACGATGACGCTGACCGCGGTGCCGGTGGCGAGCAGCCCGGCCACCACGCCCACCAGGGCGAGGGGGATGGTGAAGAGCACCACGAAGGGGTGGACCAGGGACTCGAAGGTGGCGGCCATTACCAGGTAGACCAGGAACACCGCCAGGCCCAGGGCGAAGCGCAGGCTGGTGAAGGAGGTCTGCATCTCGTTCACCTGGCCGCCGAGCTCGACCATGATCCCCGGCGGCGGCGGCTCGGCGGCGAGCAGGGCCTCGATGTCCCGGATCGCGGCGCCGAGGCCGCGGCCCTCCAGGTTGGCGCTGATCACCGCCGCGCGCTGCTGCTGGACCCGGTGGATCTCGGCCGGGCCGCGGTCCTCCCGGACCTCGGCCACGGTGAGCAGGCGCAGCTGGCGGCCGTCGGGGCCCGGGATCATCAGGTTGCGCACGTCGGCGGCGGTCCGGCGCTGCTCGACCACGTTGCGGACCCGGATGTCGATCTGGCGGTCCTCCTCCCGGAACCGGGTCGGCACCGCGCCGAGCACCCGGTCGCGCAGGGTCTCCGCGACCGTCCGCATGTCCAGACCCAACGACGCCAGCCGCCCGCGGTCGAAGACGATCTGGAGCTCGGGGTTGCCCTCCTCCAGGGACGAGCGCACGTCCACCAGCCCGGGAACGGCGCCGAGCCGGTCGGCGAGCACCGGCGCCCAGTCGTTCAGCGCCCGGAGGTCGTCGGAGAACAGGATCACCTCGATCGGGGTCTTGAGGCTGAAGTAGGTCGGCTTGCCGAAGGTGGTCTCGAGCTCGGGGATGGTCGCGAAGCCGTCGCGCAGCCGGTCGGCGACCCGCAGCTCGGCTGCCTCGTCCCGTCGGTCGGCGAGGACCACGTTGAGCTGGCCGTAGTGCTCGGCGGTGGTGCTCAGACTCAGCCCCCCCGACACCAGCCGGCTGCCCGCGGTGGCGTAGACCACGGCGACCTCGGGGTCACCCTCGAGCGGCGCCGCCATCCGCTGGAGCACCCGGTCGGTGGCCTGGACCGCGGTGCCCTCGGGCAGGGTCGCCTCGAAGTAGAACTCGCCCTCGGAGATGTCGGGGATGAGGGCGGTCTGGAGCCGGGAGGTGCCGGCGAGGGAAAGGGCGAAGACCGCGGCGGCGGCGGCGATCGTGATCCAGGGCCGCTGAAGCGCGGCGCGGAGCAGGCGGTCGTAGCTTCGGGAGGCCGCTCCCAGGCTCGGGTTCGGGTCGCTCTCCGGCGCGGCCCGCGAGCGCAGCCTCGGGGCGCGGTCGCCGAGGGCGCTGAGCATGGGGATCAGGGTGACCGCCACCGCCAGCGAGGCGAGCAGGCTCAGGGTGACCGTGACCGCCATGTCGCCGAACAGGGCGCCGGCGATGCCCTCCACGAAGATGATGGGCAGGAAGACCGCCACCGTGGTCAGGGTCGAGGCCGCCACCGCGCCGCCGACCTCGGTGGTGCCCGCCACGGCGGCGGCGGTGGCGCCGAGGCCCTCCTGGCGCTTGCGGTGGATGGACTCGAGCACCACGATGGCGTTGTCCACCAGCATGCCGATGCCCAGGGTGAGGCCGCCCAGGCTCATGATGTTCAGCGACACGTCGAGGCGGTACATGGCCATGAAGGCGAACAGCACCGACAGCGGGATCGCGGTGGCGATGATTGCCGTGGACCGCCAGTCGCGGAGGAAGGCGAACAGGACCGCGATCGCCAGCGCGCCGCCGACCACGGCGGTGGAGCGGACCTCGGTCAGGGCCTGCTCGATGAAGCGCGACTGGTCGAAGAGCACGGTCAGCTCGTAGCCCTCGGGCACCAGCCGCGACATCTCGGGCAGCGACCGGCGGATCGCCCGGGCGGTGGTGACGATGTTGGCGTCGCCCTCCTTGTAGACGGCGATCTCCACCGCCTCGACCCCGCCGACCCGGATGATCTCCTCGCGCTCGCGGGCGCCCCAGCTGACCTCGGCCACGTCGCGGACCCTCACCAGCGACGGTCCCGCCGCGGACAGCACCAGCTCGCCGATCTCCTCCACCGAGGTGTACTCGTTGACGGTGCGGATCAGGAACTGGGTGTCGGTGCCGCGCAGGGAGCCGCCGGGGAGGTTGATGTTGGACACCCCCACGACCTGGCGGACCCGCTCCAGGGGCATGCCCAGGGCCGCCAGCCGCTCCTGGTCGACCTCGACGTGGATCTCCTCCTCGAGCCCGCCCTTGATCCGCGCCGAGGCGACGCCGGGCAGGCTCTCGAAGGCCTGCTTGAGGCGGCGGTCGGCGAGGCGGCGGCTCTCGGTGAGGTCGCCGGTGCCGCCCAGGGCGAGCCGGACGATGGGGTCGAGGGACGGGTCGAAGCGCAGCACCACCGGGTCCTCGGCCTCCTCGGGCAGGATCAGCCGGTCGAGCTTCTCCCGCACGTCGAGAAGGAGCAGGTCCATGTCGGCGCCCCAGTCGAACTCCAGGGTCACCTCGGAGACCCCGGGGCGCGACACCGAGTGCACGGTGCGCAGGCCGCGCAGCACCCCCACCGCCTCCTCCACCGGCCGGGTCACCAGGTTCTCGACCTCGGCGGGGGCGGTGTCGGGGAAGTCGGTTTGGACGGTCAGCGACGGGTAGCTGATGTCGGGCAGCAGGTCGAGCGGGAGCCGCTGGTAGCCGACCACGCCGAAGGCCGCCAGGGCGAGGGCGCACATGAGCACCGTCACCCGACGACGAACGGCCAGGGCGACCAGGGATCGCATCAACCCGCTCGGTCGGGGGTCGTCGTCCCGGTGGCGGCGGGCGCATCCAGGTCGAGGGCGTCGAGCACCCGCACCGGCTGGCCGTCGCGCAGGGCCCGCTGGCCCTGGACCACGACCATGTCACCGGGGTCGAGGCCGGCCAGGATCTCGGCGTGCTCGTCGTCCTCGAAGCCGACCTCGACGGCCCGCTGGCTGGCGGTGTCACCCGAGACCACGTAGACCGAGCGCTCGCCGCGCTCGCTGACCACCGCCGCCCGGGGCACCAGCAGGCTGCCCTCGTGGCGGTCGGTGACGATGGACACCTCGACGAAGTCGCCGGGCCGGGTGCTCGGCGGGTAGTCCCGGACCTCCACGGTGACCTTGACGGTCCCGCTCTCGGGGTCCACCACCGGGCTCACCAGGTCGATCCGGCCGATCAGGCGGTCGCCGCTCGAGGGCACCCTCAGCTGCACCGGCTGGTCGGCGCGGATGCTGCCGAGCTCCCGGGCCGGAACGAAGACCCGGGCGAGCAGCCGGTTCATGTCCGCCAGGGCGAACAGGGGCGTGCCGTCGGACACGTTCTGTCCCTGGTCGACGAGGCGGCGCACGACCCGGCCGCTGAAGGGGGCGCGCACCGAGGTGTAGGACAGCTCGAGGGCGGCGAGCTCGAGGGTCGCCTCGGCGGAGGCGAGCTCGGCCTGGATGGTGTCGAAGTCCTCCGCCGAGCTCAGTCCCTGGCCGAAGATCTTCTTGGCGCGCTCGAAACGCGCCCGTTGCTGCTCGACCTCGACCTCGGCCAGGGTCTTGCGGGTGCGGTACTCGTCGTCCTCGATGACGAGCAGGACCTGGCCGGCCCCGACTCGGTCGCCCTCCTCGGCGACGATGCGCTCGATGACCCCCGACACCCGGGCCAGGATCTCGGCCTCCTTGTCGGGATCGAGGGAGGCGGTGGCACTGTAGTAGGTGGCGATGTCGCCGCGGGTGGCCGGGGTCACCGACACCGCCATGGTCGGCAGCTGCGGGCGGTCGCCGGGGGGGCCGCCGCCCGGCCGGCCG
>DATHSO010000172.1:0-42171 GCA_035464095.1 Candidatus Methylomirabilota bacterium
CGGGGCCGGATGGCACTCGAGCCCCATCACCGACCACCGCTTCGGTCCGGTCCTGATCCGCGAGGTCGAGATCACGGGGCCCGACGGGGTCATCGTCACCCTGCTCCAGCCGAGCGCCGGCCGCCGGTCCTCGATCCTCGACCGCGAGCCCGACCGCCTCCACTCCGAGGTCCACGCCTTCGTCTGGAGCGCCGCCGGCCTCGACGATCTCCTGCCCTACTGGAAGGAGCGCGGGCTCGAGCTCACCACCGACGCGGTCCTGAACACGCCCGGGCTGGGAGCGCTGGTCGGGGTCCCCGACGAGGTGGTCGCCATGCGGCTGACGGTCCTCGCCGATCCCGAGGGCCGTCCGATCCGGGTCGAGTACGTCGAGTTCGTCGGCAAGCCGTCGGCAAGCCACCCCAGCCTGCCCCTTGCCGCCGGACTCCACGCCCCGGCCTTCGAGGTCGCCGACCTCGATGCCGTGCTTGAGAGGCTGGCCCCGGCGGAGATCGGCGAGGTCGTCGAGCTCGACACCCCGCTCCACCCGCGCACCCGCGCGGTTGTCGCGACCACGCCGGGCGGCCAGTGCTTCGAGGTGTGGGAGGGGGAGCAGGGATAGGAGTTCAGAGTTCAGAGTTCAGAGTTGACGGTGACAGTGACAGTGGCAGTGGCAGGTCCGGGTCCGGGTGCGGGTCCGGGCGACTCGCGATTCACGACCCGCTAGAATCGACCCACCAGGCCCGCCGGAGGCGCCCATGACCGAGATCATCAGCTACCGAGCGGTCGCGCTGCAGACCGACTGCCGCGCCATCGCCTCGTGCGGGACCACTGAGGCGGCACGGGCGCAGATCGCCGCCGGCATCGAGCGGATCGCCCGCCGGGTCGCCGCCTGCCTCGCCTGGACCGGACCCGACACCCGGCTGGTGGTGCTGCCCGAGTACGTGCTGACCGGCTTCCCGACCCACGAGGCCGCCGACGCGTGGATCTCCCGAGCCTGCCTTTCGGAGGGCTGCGCCGAGTACGAAGCCATGGGCGCCATCGCCGAGCGGCACCGAATCTTCCTGGCCGGCAACGCCTACGAGACTGACTCGTCGTTCCCCGGGATCTTCTTCCAGACAAGCTTCGTCATCGACCCGTCGGGGGCGGTGGTGCTTCGCTACCGGCGGCTCAACTCCATGTTCTCCCCCACCCCCCACGACGTCTGGGACCGGTACCTGGACCGTTACGGCCTCGACGGCGTCTTCCCGGTGGCCCGCACCGAGATCGGCCGCCTCGCCGCCGTTGCCTCAGAGGAGATCCTCTACCCCGAGGTCGCCCGCTGCCTGGCCATGCGCGGCGCCGAGGTCATCGTCCACTCCACCTGCGAGGTGGCGAGCCCGCGCCTGACCCCCAAGGGCATCGCCCGCCGGGCCCGGGCCCTCGAGAACCTGGTCTACGTGGTGTCCTGCAACACCGCCGCCGTGACCGGCATCGACCTGCCAGAGGCCTCGGCCGACGGCGGCTCCATGATCGTCGACTTCCGCGGCCAGGTGCTGGCCGAGGCCGGCCAGGGCGAGAGCGTGGTCGCCCATGCCGAGCTCGACCTCGCCGCCCTGCGCCGCTTCCGGCGCCGTCCCGGCATGGAGAACCTGCTCGCCCGGCAGCGCTTCGAGGCCTACGCCGAGAGCTATCGCACCCACAGCCACCACCCCGCCAACACCCTTGCCGAGGGTTTTGTCGGGCGCTCCCACTTCCTCGACACTCAGAAGGCGGTGATCGAGCGGCTGGCGCGGGACGGAGTGATCTGACGACCCGGTTCTCGGTGTAAAGTGTCAGATCGGGCGACCGGCGGCCGAGCCGCCGCAATCTTCCGTCGTCCGCTCAGGAGTCACCGCCATGGCCAAGGGACAAGTCAAGAAAGAGAAGACCAACAAGCCCAAGCTCTCGCCCAAGGAGAAGAAGCAGAACAAGGCCGCCAAGAAGGCCGCCAAAGCGACCAAGTAGGGGCTCCGGTCAGAACCCGAACGAGATCCCCGCGAGCAGCTCGAGCTGGCCGAGGCCCGAGCCGGAGAAACCGAGGGCGCAGCCGCCGGGCCCGCAGATGCCGGCGGCGCCGTTGACCACGAACATGCCGACCCCCCGTCCCTCGAGCCGGATCGACGTCCGGCTCGACAGGGGCAGCTTGACGCCGGCGCCGAGGCTGGCCATCAGCAGCAGCTCACGGTCGTAGGAGGAGCTCTCCGGGCTCAGCAGAGCGACGCCGACCGTTCCCGACACGAAGGGCCTAGCGCGGGCGCGGCCCCACTCGTAGGTGCCGCCGACGCCGAGGGTGTCGACATCGAGGTCCACGTCGCCGTCCTGGTAGCTGCTGTCCGGAACAACGAGCTGCTGGTGGACCCAGATCACCTCGAGGGTCCGGTCACCGCCGAGGTCGAACCCGAGGGCGGCCCCGAAGGACGGGCCGACGTCCGCGTTGAGCCCCCTGCCGGTGACGGCGTCCTCGAACGACCCGCCGTCGTGGAGCCCACCGAGCAGCGTGAGCTCGACCTCCGCAGCCCCGGCCGCGGGGGCCAAGCCGACGGCACCGACCAACGACAGGCAGGCCAGCGCCCGAACCAGGTCCCGCACCCGGGCTCGGCGAACGATCACGGCCGTCTCACGGCATCACGAAGGACCAGGCGTCGGTGGTGCCGGTCTCGAAGTCGTCCGCGAACAGGGGCGGGTTCCAGCCGAGCACGTAGACCACCGTGCTGCTGGTGGTGTCCTGGGTCGCCACCCCGACCTCGGGCACGCCGTCGAAGTCCAGATCGCCCACCGACGCGACGCTGTACACCCGGTTGCCGGTCGGGAAGCTCCAGATGATCGAGCCGTCGACGCCGCTCATGGCGTAGACGTAGGTGTCGAAGGAGCCGGCGACCACGTCCTGGTAGCCGTCGCCGTCGAGGTCGTCGATCGCCCTCGCCGTCCACACGTCGCCGCCGTTGAGGCTGCCGACCCAGGTCTTCCAGACCTGGCTGCCATCGGCGCCGGAGAGCACGCTGACCGCGTTCTCCCAGGAGCTGACCACCACCTCGGCCTTGCCGTCGCCGGTGACGTCGTCCAGGGCGTCGACCATCATGCCGTAGTCGAAGACGCTGGTGCTGCTCCAAACCTCGGCGCCGTTGACCCCGTTGCGGCAGCGGATCGCGCTCCCGTTGGCGGTCCACAGAACCGCCAGCGCCTCGTCGACCCCGTCGCCGGTGACGTCGGGCAGAACCCCGCAGGCGTACAGGCTGAGCCCCGGCGTGTAGCTCCACAGCAAGTCGCCGGTGGGCGGGCTGCTGCCGCCCGAGTAGCAGGCTAGAACGTCGACGTTGTCGCCGATGGCGGCGAGCACGTCGTGCTTGCCGTCGCCGTTGACGTCGCCGATGTCCCGCACACCGTAGACGGCGTCGCCGACGTACGAGCTCCAGACCACCGTGGCCTGGGATCCGAGGCCGCCGCTCGACGACCCGTCGACCACGTACAGGGTGTCGTTGAAGGAGCCGGCTCCGAAGGCGGCGTCGGGCACGCCGTCGCCGGTCACGTCGTTGAGGCCCGTCACCGAGTACACCCAGCCCGACTCGGGCTCGAGGTAAGTGTCGAACTTCCAGTGCACGGTGCCGTCGAAGCTGTCGAAGCTGTACGCTGTCCGGCCGCCCCAGGCGGTTCCCACCAGGACGTTGGCGAAGCCGTTGCCGTCCGCATCGGGCCCGACCTCGACCGACTGGTCGCCGTACGGGGCGCCGCCGGAGACGCCCGTGGTGGTCTGGTGGCTCCAGACCACCGAGGCCGTCCCCTGGCTCGAACCGTCGAGGCAGAAGACGTTCGGGACCCCGGACTCGTCGATCCCGACCATGATCTCGGGGCGCCCGTCCGCGGTGACGTCGTCGACGCCGCGGATGCAGACCGCGTTGTCCGGTGCGGTCATCGAGAAGAGCAGGTTTGCCGTCGGGACCTGCCGGAGGTCCTCCCTCGGCACGGCCGGCTCCGCCGGCCTGTTGGCCCTCTCGTCGAGCTCGAGCAGCATGCCGACGTCTTCGGCGGCGACCGGACTCGTCGCTGCGAGCAACACCGCGAGCACCACGAGAGCCTTCGTCCTGTTCATGACGCCACTCCTTTTCCGCTCGTGACCTCGAGCTGCGGGCACCGGACCAGGGACCGGGCCGTTCCGAAACGGCCCACGGACCCCGAGTCGACCGGCGACGATCCCCAAGATAGTGCTACCGAGCCCGTACGCCAAGGCCTCGGCTGGGAACGGACACCACGGGCGACTGGAGCGATCCCGCGGACAGCTTGGGAGCCGCCCCGGTGCGCCAGTCACACCGGCCGGGAGACCATCGAAGAGTCGAAGAGTCCCGGGACGGCAGGCGCCGGTGGCGCTCGATCCCCGCTGCCGCAGGCCGGGTGACCGCCACCAGATGGCACGACCGTGCCGGCCAGGAACGGAGGAACGACATGGCGAACAGGACGACCACGGTGACCTTGGTGGTCAGCGACGACGAGCGGCGGGCCCTCGACCGGATGCACTCCCGGCCCGAAGAGCCCGGCGCCACCGAGGGGCCGCTGCGCATCGAGGCCATCCAGGACGTTCATATTAGCGACCGCGGGACCGTGGTCCAGGTGGAGGTGGCGAACGCCGGAGCCGAGGGCGACAGCGCCGAGGTGCTCGAGGAGCGGCTGCGCCGGCACATGGCCCGGATCTCGACCACCCGCGACGCCGAGAGGCAGGTGACGCCCAAGGACCTGATCTCGGGTTAGCGGGCGGCGTCCTTCGCCGCTCGGAATAGTCTAACTACATTATTTGTTGTACCTTACAACTCGCCACGAAACGGGAAATCCACAATCCGAGGAGGAAATCGATGGATCGCATGAATCTCGAAACCCTGAAATCGAAGCTCAAGAACGACAACATCGCGCTCTTCGACGTGCGCGGTGACGATGCCTACGAGATCGAGCACATCCCCGGCGCCAAAACGGTGCCGTTGACCGCCATTCGCGAGCGCGTCGACGGGCTCGTGGACCGCGACACCGAGATCGTGGTCTACGGCGAGCGCCGGGACTCCGAGAGCCGGCGCGAGGCCGTCAGGATCCTCGAGGAGATGGGCTACGAGAATGTCTCCACCTTCCGCGAGGGCCTCGAGGGCTGGAAGGAAGCCGGCCTCGACGTGAATCGCCGCCGGGAGCACCGGGCCTAGCCGAATCCGACCGACCGGTGACACCGACCCGGGGCCAGGCCCCGGGTCTTTCGCGTCGGGCGCCGCTGACTCGGTGGCCGCCCGCAACGGCCGACCGGGACCGACCCGACGCCACCGGCCGCCCGGCGTCAGGGCTCCGACTCGACCTCCGGCGGCTCGAACAGGAGCAGCGCGGCCGCGGCGGCGGCGATGCGATTCCGGGTCGCCACCTCGAGGGTGGGGTCGATCCACACCCGGCCGCGGTTGACGATCTCGACGGCGGCGACCACCCTTCCGCCGAGCGAGATCTCGTAGCCGGCGGGCTCCGCGAGGGGCCAGCGCGATCCCTCCAGACGGTGGATCGAGCGCACCTTCAGGGGATCGCCCCCGGCTTCGTCAACCGGCTCGATCGAGCCCTCGAGGTTCGGCGCTCGCTCGGTGAGGGCGAACGCCCAGCGGTCGCCGTCGGAACTCTCGAGGCCGCACAGCAGAATCGGCTTCCTGCCGAAGGCCAGATCGACCGAGAACGACCCCCTCGCCAGAACCCTGCGTTCCGCCAGGCACACCACCCGGACCGACCCGACCGCACCCTCCAAGGTCAGCCGAGACGCCGACTTGACCCCGCCGGCGCCAAAGTTGCCGAGAGCGAAGAACCACTCGAGGCGGTCGCCGTCTCGCACGTCGACGGCTCGGAACTCTCCGAACGCGAGATCGGCACCCCAGCGCCTCGGGTTCGCGCCCTCGACGGCCATGGGTGCGGCCGCCTCGTGGAGCCGGGGCTCGACCGCGAGCCTCGCGTCGCGGGCTCCAACGGGTCCGGCCGCCGCCGCCATGGCCACCACCACCAACGCTCCGATGACGACTCGAGACGTCATGTTCTCCTCCGAGCGCCGCGCTCGGGAGAGCCCGGCGGCGCATCCGGTCGTCGATTTCCCTTCTGGGAATCGGGACTTCCGACCTCGTGACAAACCTCGAATCGGCCCGGACATTCCCGCCAGTCGGGTTGTCCCGGAGCCTGGCAAGCGTCGGCCCCACGGCTCGACGAGGGCGCGCCGGGCCGGGCTCGGCAGCCGCCGTCCGGTGGGCCGGTCGGCTCAGCCGGAGGTCGCGACCACGCCCGCCTCGACGAGGCGGGCGATCTCGTCGTCCGGGTAGCCGAGCTCGGCGAGCACCGCCGCAGTGTCCTCGCCGACCTTCGGGGGGTTGCGGCGAAGTTTGAAGTCGTAGGCGCCCATCTCGAGGGGGATCCGGGGCAGCTTGGTGGTGACCCCGGCGGGCAGCACGGTCTCGAGTAGGCCGAGGCCCTGGTTGAGCTGCGGGTCGTCGTACAGGTCCTCGGGGCGGGCGATGGGCGAGAACGGCACGCCCGCCCGGTCGAGGCGGGCGGTGACCTCCGCCCGGGGGAAGCCCGCGATCATCTCGGCCACCGCCGGCACCAGCCACTCGCGCTCGCTGATCCGGTCGTTGTTGGTGGCCAGCCGCTCGTCGGCGAGCCAGTCGTGGCGCTCGAAGGCCTCGCAGAAGGCCTTCCAGTGCTTGTCCGAGATGATGCCGATGAAGATCGGCCCGTCGGCGGTCTCGAACACCCGGTAGATGGACCAGGCGCTGACCCGGGCCGGCATCGGCGGCACCGGCTCGTCGGTGAGGGCGCCGTAGGCCATGTGCTGGCCCATGAAGAAGGCCGCGGTCTCGAACAGCGCCGTCTTGAGGAAGGCGCCCTCACCGGTCAGGGCCCGCCGGTACAGGGCGGTGAGAATCCCGATCAGGCCGAACATGCCGCCGCCCATGTCGATGATCGAGGTCCCGGCGCGCATGGGCTTGCCCGGCTCCCCGGTCATGTAGGCGAGGCCCGACATCATCTGGACGACCTCGTCCATGGCCGCCCGGTGCTCGTAGGGCCCGCTCAGGAAGCCCTTCAGGCTGCAGTAGATGAGGTCCGGCTTCACGGCCTCGAGGTGCTCGTAGCCGTAGCCGAGGCGGTCCATGGTTCCGGGGCCGAAGTTCTCGACCACGATGTCGGCGCCCTCGACCAGCTTCATGACGATGGCCCGGCCCTCGTCAGCCTTGAGGTCGATGGCCAGGGAGCGCTTGTTGCGGCTGTAGAAGGCGAAGTAGCCGCTGCCGAATCCCCGCAGCCTCCGGGTGGCGTCGCCCCCGGGCGGCTCGACGTGGATCACGTCGGCGCCGAGGTCGCCCAGCAGCATGCCGGTGGTCGGCCCCATCACGTTGTGGGTGAAGTCGAGCACCCGGAGGCCCTCCAGGGGCAGTGTCTGAGGGTCGGCCATGTCGTCCTCCGCTTCCCGGCCGGCCGTCACAGGGCCGACGCGTCGTAGGTGCCGTGCTCCTTCAGGTAGGCGACGAGGCCGCCCCGGCTGAGGATGTCGATCATCACCTGGGGCATGGGCGAGGCCTGGTACGAGGCGCCTTTGGTGACATTGCGCACCGTGCCCGCCTTGAGGTCGATCTCGATCTCGTCGCCGGTGTCGGCCACGAGGTCGGGGACCTCGAGCACCGGCAGGCCGATGTTGATGGCGTTGCGGAAGAAGATCCGGGCGAAGTACCCGGCCACGACCGCCGACACCCCGGCCACCTTGAGGGCCAGCGGCGCCTGCTCCCGCGACGAGCCGCAACCGAAGTTGGACCCGGCCACCAGGACGTCGCCCTTCCGGAGCTTGGAGCGGAAGTCCGGGTCCAGGTCCTCGAGCACGTGGTCCGCCAGGTCCTGGAGGTTGAGGGTCTTGGTGTACTTGCCGGCGATGATGCGGTCGGTGTCGATGTCGTCGCCGTAGACGTGGGCGAGGCCGTTGAATCGGCTGGACATGGTCACTCCCCTTCCACCAGGTCCTGCGGGTCGATGATCTTGCCCGCCACCGCGGCGGCGGCCACGACCGTGGGCGACGCCAGGTAGACCAGGGCCTCCGGGTTGCCCATCCGGCCGCGGAAGTTGCGGTTGGCGGTGGAGACCACCACCTCGCCGTCTCCGGGAACGCCAAGGTGGGTCCCGACGCAGGGGCCGCAGCCGCTCGGCAGGAAGGTGGCCCCGGCCTCGGCCAGGGTGGCGATCGTGCCGTCCCTGGTGGCGTCGAGGAACACCTTCTGCGACGCCGCCGAGACCATCAGCCGCACGCCCGGCGCGGCCCGCCGCCCCTTCAGGATCCGGGCCGCGGCGTGGAGGTCGCGCAGCCGGCCGTTGACGCAGGTGCCGATGAAGGCGACGTCGATCTCGGTGCCGATGAGCTCGTCGATGTCGACGGTGGCGTCGGGCCGCGGCGGCTTGGAGATCTGCGGCCGCAGGGCGCTGCCGTCGATCGTCAGGCGGCGGACGTAGGCGGCGTCAGGGTCGGGCGAGATCGCCTCGGCGTCGAAGGCGTAGGGCAGCTCGAGTCCCGCCGGGTGGACGAGCGCCGCCTTGGCGCCCATCTCGATCCCGAGGTTGGCGATCGTCATCCGCTCGTCGAGGCTCAGGGGTGAGATGGCGTCGCCGCAGATCTCCACCGCCTGGTAGGTGGCGCCGGCGAAGCCGAGGGTGCCCACCATGGCCAACGCCAGGTCCTTGGCCTCGACCCCGGGGTTGATCCGGCCGGTGACCTCGAGCCGGATGGTCTTGGGGACCTTGAGCCAGGTCTTGCCCGTGAGCATGATCGCCGCCAGGTCGGTGGAGCCGACCCCAGTTGCGAAGGCGCCCAGCGCCCCGTAGGTGCAGGTGTGGGAGTCGGCGCCGAAGAAGGCCTCGCCGGGCCGGACGCGGTCCTCCTCGATCATCAGCTGGTGGCAGATCCCGCGGCCGACGTCGTAGAGCACGGCGCCGGTCGCCGACGCGAACTCGCGCATGAGACCGTGCAGCCGCGCGATGCGCTCGTTGGGCGCCGGCGAGGCGTGGTCGATGACCAGGTGCGTCCGCTCCGGATTCCAGGGCCTGGTTCCGCCCATCTCGCGGAAGGCCTTGATGGCGAGCGGCGCCGTGGTGTCGGTCATCATGACGGCGTCGACGTCGATCACCGTCAGGTCGTCGGCGCGCACGGTCGTGCCCGCGTGGCGGGACAGGATCTTCTCGGCGACGGTCATGCCTGCCATCACATCACCACCTTGATCTCGTCGTTGCCCAGCACCCGGTGCATCCGGCCCGGGAAGCGGGCGTCGAAGAAGGTCTCCAGCTCGCGGCTGATCGCCGCCACCGCCCTGATGTCGATGCCCGTGTCGAAGCCCATCTGGTGGGCCATGGTCGCCAGGTCCTCGGTGGCGATGTTGCCGGTGGCCCCCTTGATGAAGGGGCAGCCGCCCATGCCGCCGAAGGCCGTGTCGAAGAGGCGTACGCCGACCCCGATGGCGGCGAGGGCGTTGGCCAGCCCCTTGCCCTCGGTGTCGTGCAGGTGGAGGATCACCGGCAGCCCGTCGGCGAGCTCCACCACCCGCCCCATCAGGTCCTCCATGGCGCGCGGGTTCGCCATCCCCGTCGAGTCGGCCAGGGCGAGCTCGTCGATCCCCAGGTCGAGGTGGCGCCGGACCAGGTCGAGGACCAGCGACGGGTCGATCCGGCCCTCGAAGCGGCAGCCGAAGGCGCACTGCAGGCCGCCCCGGACGGTCAGCCCCGCGGCCTTGGCGGTGCGGACCATGTCCGCGTAGCGCTCCTGCGCCTCCTCGAGCGACGCGCCGGCGTTCTTCCGGCTGTGGGTGTCGCTGGCCGAGATCGACGCCGCCACGTGCTCGAGGCCGGCCTCGACGGCGCGCTCGACCCCCTTGAGGTTGAGCACGAGGCCGCTGTAGACGACCCCTGGATGCCGCACAAGCCCGCGGCACACCGCCTCGGCGTCGGCCATCTGGGGGACCTTCGCGGGGTGGACGAAGGAGCAGACCTGGATTCTCGTCAGCCCGGCGGCCACTAGCCGCTCCACCAGCTCGAGCTTGCGCTCGGTCGGCACCACGGTCCGCTCGCTCTGGAAGCCGTCCCGGAGCCCTTGCTCCTCGATGACGATCCGGTCGCTGTCCATGACGCTCATCGGTCCCCTTCTCCGCTCTCTCCCGTCGCGCCGGCGGGGTCTCCCCCGGCTCGCCACGGAAGGGAGATTGTAGCCGACAACCCCGATCTCGAGGATGGTCGCCGCCGGGTTCTTGACAGCGTTCGGACAGGCGGCTAAAGTCGTCCTAATGGTATGACAATATTACATTCTGACCGGAGACCGTCAAGCGCCCCCGCGGGACGAGGGGCACTCCCCCGCCCCTCCGACCGCGGTCGGCGCGGCTTCGAAGCCGCCGCTGGAGGATGAACGTCATGCGCCTGGTGCCCTTGATCGTCGCGTGTGCCCTGATCGCCGCCCCGGCCGCCGCAGCCAGCCTCGAGGAGGACCTGGAGCTGATGATGTCGTGGTTCGCCGGCGAGTTCGACAACCACCTCCAGTTCCTCGAGGAGCAGGAGGCCGAGACCCCGCCCGAGCAACCCCACGAGTGGATCCACTCGGTCTTCCACCCGGTCGAGCTGCCGGCCTTCGGCGAGCATGTGTTCTACGTCGAGCAGTTCACCGACGGCGACGCCTCGAAGATCTACCGCAACCGGCTGTACTCGTTCTCGATCAACCGGGACAAGCAGGCCGTCCAGCTCGACATCATGTCCTTCGTCGACGCCGACGCGGTGGTCGGCGCCCACCTCGACCCGTCCAAGCTCGCCGGGCTCGGGCCCGACGACGTGCGCACCATCCCCGGCTGCGAGGTCTACTGGACCCGGGAGGGTGACGACCGTTTCATCGGCTCGATCCCGGACGGCGCCTGCCGGGTGGCGTCGCGACGGACCGGCAAGACCATCATCATCGACGACGACCTGGTGCTCACGCGCGACGAGATCTGGATCGGCGACCGCGCCGAGGACTCCGACGGCAACTGGGTCTTCGGCAACAAGCTCGGAATCCCGCACAAGCTGAAGCGGTCCCACAACTTCAACTGTTGGGCGGCGATCAAACCCGAGGGCGCGGACGACTGGGACCCGGCCATCCGCGGTCTCGTCCTCCACGACCAGGGGGGCCGCGCCACGCTCACCGCCAGCGGGGACGAGCCCGTCACCTACCGCCTCGAGCTCGAGCAGCGGGTCTACTCCGGCGAGCGCTCCGTCGACGTCCTCAAGATGGCCATCTACCGCGAGGGCACGGACCAGTCGCTCGCCTACGCCTGGGCCGAGCCCGACTCGGCCAGCATCGGCATGAACCTGAGGTGGTTCCAGGCCGGATGCTCGAGGGAGTAGCGAGCCGGTATGACGTGCACGCCCTTTTCGTGTCCCTCGCCTTCTCCCCTCTTCGTGCTGCGAACCGGGACCGACCGGGTGGGGAGAAGGCGAGGGACACGAAAAGGAATAGGAGAGACAATGCGCCATCACATCTTGATCATCGCAATTATCGTGGTCTTGGCGGCGGGGATCGCCGTCGGTGACGACGCGACCATCACCTCGGAGGAAGCTGTGACGACGTCGGATGCGGAGGCTGCGGCGCCGGTGGTGCTCGTCATTCAGGGCGAGCTGAAGCCGGGGGGCGAGGCGGAGTACCAGCGGTACCTGGCCGGCACCGGGCCGCTGATGGCGGAGTACGGGGCCGAGGTCGTCATGGTCGGCCGCGGAGTTGCCTCGGACCACACGAGCGAAGCGTGGCCGGTCAATGCCATGCTGCGCTTCCCGGACCGGGCCGCGGCCGAGGCCTTCCTCGCCGACCCGCGCTACCTCGAGATCAAGGAGGCCCACCGGGATCGGGCCTACCAGACGCTCCACCTGACCCTGGTCGAGACCCGGGCGCCCGAGGTGCGCACACCCAAGGCGGTCGCCCTGGAGGCTTTCGAGGACTTCCGCAGCGGCCTCGCCACCGGCGACTGGGCGCCGTTCCTGGGCCGCCTCTCCGACGACTTCAGCTTCCACTTCCCCCTCGGCCGATTCCAGGGGCTCAACCACGGCAAGGAGCGGGCCGCCGAGTTCTTCGCCTTCGTGTCCCAGGTGTACTCGGACGGGCTCTTCGTCGACGAGGTGCTCGGCGTCACCGCCGAGGGCAACCGCGTCGTCTTCGAGTTTGCCGACCACGGCCTGATGGTCGGCGAGCCCTACGCCAACAAGGTCGCGATCTCGCTCGACGTCTGCGGCGAGCTCATCTGCGGCTACCGCGAGTACTTCGGCCTGGTCGGCCCGCCGCCGACTGGCGAGGGTGGGTAGCGGGTCATCAGGTCAGGGAACCACGGGCCACCAGAGGGCCGGTTCGCCGAGCTCGAAGCCGTCGGCGAACAGGGTGTTCCCGGTGGCGACGCAACCGAGGAACGTGTTGTTCCCGGGGTTGGTGTCGCCGTTCGCGATCACTTGAAGCTCGGCGCAGATCTGGAAGTTCGGAGGCAGGTTGGGGTCGAGCTCGGTCCCGAGCGCGAGGATGGCGCAGTCCTGATTGGCGACAGAGCCCACCCGGAGCGCCAGCTCCGAGGGGTTTTGCTCGATCGGGATCCAACCCGCGCGGTTGCTCCACCAGCGTGCCGGCGACGAGGTTCCGAGAGGCGTCAGCAGCATCGTCAGCACCACATCACCACTCGCGGTGGACCCCAGGTTGCACACCTCGGCCAGCCACGGCAGCCCTGCGCCCGGCGCGGGCCCCTGCCATGCCGGCGCCGCGAACAGCGCCGGGTCGGAGTCGGCCACCTCGACGGTCGCTGTGACGATGGACGCCAGCCCGCCCGGGTAGGCCGCGAAGGCGCTCAGCACGGTCGACCCGACCCCGCCGTCGACGCTGGTGAACACGACCCAGTCGACGGCAGCATCCGCCGCCAGCGATCCAACCTGCCAGGTGACGCCCGCCGTCGAGGTGATCACCGGGAACGGGCTCGAGTCGTAGAGGTAGGTCAGACCGTTCAAGTCCCCGGTGACCGTCGCGGTGACCGGTGACGAGCTGTTGTTCCACAGGTAGACGTGGCTCGGCAGATTCCCGCCGGCGCCCGGTTGGGCCGACCCGTCCACGAAGATGCCCACCTGCTGCGTGCCGAGGTCCTGGCAGGTCACCCGGAGGCCGAAGTCGCCAGCGGCGCCCTGGTAGCCGTCCACGACGAGGTAGAGCTGGTCGCCCGAGGAGGCCTGGAAGCTCAGCGTCGAGTCGCCGGCCGCGATGCAGGCCGAGCTGTCGCAGGTGGGACCGAGGACGAACAGGTCCAGGTCGACGGTGGCGTAGGTCAGCTCCGCGACGACCTGCCACGGTCCGCCCTGGGGCAGCGGCAGCTCCCAGACGATCTCCGGACCGCTCTCGTCCCAGTTCGGGATGCACGAGTAGGCGTCCATGATCGCCGGCGCGTTGAAGGTCGATCCGGTGATGACCTCGCCACAGAGGAAGGACCCGATCGGCCCACCGCACGGCGTGCGGCCACCACCCGACTCGGCTGCGACCCTGTCCCCCGGAATGCGGGTCGGGTTCTCGGCCGCGGCGGGCGGTCCGATCAGAGCCGCGGTGACACCGACCAGAGCGACGACCACCCCTACGACGCCGAGCGCATGACCCAGGTCGCGTCGGGTCCCCATGCTCACCTCCTCCGGTCGCGTCGATGGTCGTTTCGATGCCCTGCTCGTAT
The DNA here is from genome assembly GCA_035464095.1 of Candidatus Methylomirabilota bacterium. Taxonomy (GTDB): domain Bacteria; phylum Acidobacteriota; class Thermoanaerobaculia; order Thermoanaerobaculales; family Sulfomarinibacteraceae; genus JAHECW01. The sequence goes on from DATHSO010000172.1 coordinate 13,722, forward strand.
CAATATGGTACTCCTCGTGAGCAAAAGCAAACCAGGCTTCACGGGGCCACCGCGGTTGGATCGTCGTCGGCTGCGGCTCCGGGACAGGGCGGGAGGACCGGGCTCGCGGCCACCGTCCACGGGATCAGCGACCGTGCGTCGGCCGCCGCCTCGCGGCACCGCGCCGCGGCCTCCTGCGCCGTCGCCCGCGAGGCCGCGCCGGCGGCGACGGCCGTCGCCAGCCGGGCCTCCGCTACCGCGGCCCAGCCTCGCCCCGGAGCCAGTTGCCGCGCCTCGGCCGCCACCGCGAGGGCGTCGTCGGAGCGGCCCGCTGCAGCCAAGACCGCTGCATGTCTGAAACCCGTGTCGGCACGCACATCGATCAGCAGCGGTCTGACGACGAAGCCGACAAGCAGGAAGGCCGCGGGAAGCGCCGCGACCACCCCCCAGGACCTCGGCAGGGGCCGTGAGGCGGACCCTGTCCGGTGGGCCAGGACCGCCGCCATCGCGATGGTCGCCAGCCCGGCGACGGCGAGGAGCAGATTCAGCCGGCCCGCCACGAGGTCGACCACCGCCCACGGATCGGTGGGCCTAGATCCCGGGCTCACCCCGGCCGCGAGCCGCGCTCCGTGGACGACCAGGTAGGCCCCGACAGCGCCGGCAGCGGCAACGAGAGCGGCCGCCACCCGCCGGCCATTCCGGGGCCCACCCCATCCGGACGCGAGCAGGCCCGCGGTCACGAAGATCAGTCCCAGCATTGCGGGCAGTGGAGCCTGCTGCCCGACCGCGAGGTTCGCCCGCACGACATCGACGAACCCGGTGCAGCCCGCCGGCGCCCGGGCGAGCCCGAACACGAGCACCGCGCCGATCCCGGCCGACGCGATCCCGGCCAGCGCGGGGGACACCGGCGACCGGTCGGGGGCGTCCACCGACGGCGTCATCGGCCCCCGCACCGCCGAAGGCACGAGCCCGAGGGCGGCGAAGGCCAGCAGCCGGCTGGAGACCACGGCGATCCCGACCTGAACTTCCGCCAGGTGAGCGGCGAGCGCCGCGATCAGGCACGCCAGCAGCACTCCGGAGCCCGTGACGGTCAGCCGACGCCGACCGGAAAGCCCCCCGACCACCGCCCCGGCCGCGACCCCGGCCAGGAAGCCCGCGCCGGCGCCGAGCCCGGACAAGGCCCAGGAGCCGGTGGCCAGACCCGGCGCCAGCCCGCCCGCCACGGTCGCGCCCGCCACGATGCCCCGGAAGTGCCACACCCGGGATCCTCCGGGGACCAGCCCGAGTCCCGCGAGAGCCAACTCGAAGCCCGCCAGCCAGAGCAGCAGCCAGGCGGCAACTCCGACCGATCCCACCGTCACCGCCAGCTCCCAGACCTCGTTGTGGGCCCGGTCGGCACCGCGCCCCGACTCGAGCTCCCCGAGCTCGGCCGGCATGAAGCTGGCGGTCGCGGGCAGCACCATCTCGGGCCCGTAGCCAACGGCCGGGCGAAGGGCCTCATATGGGTCTCCGGGACCCGCAATGGCCTCGGGGCCGTCGTGGCCGACCATCGTCCTGGCGACACCATCCCAGATCAGGAGACGAACCCTGGTGCTGCTCGCCGCGGGGTCCGACAGGCGGCCGAGCCGGCCCATCCAGCGGCTGTCTCCACCAGCCCGCGCGAGGGCGGCGGCCATGGCCACCGAGCCGACCGCCAGCAGCAGCACCGCCACCGCCAGCGCGGCGCGACGACCCGGAGTGGCGGCCGGAAACGCCAACACCGAGATCACGCCGAGCAGCACCGCACCGCCGGCGAGCCCGAGCAGCGGGCCGCGGCTCTGGGTGAGCAGACCCGCCGCGAGCTGGACGACGAGGACGTAGATCCCCGCCGCCGCGGCAAGCCGGCCCGGTCGCCCGGGAATGCGACCAGCGGTCGGCGCCAACCAGGCCAAGGTCATGAAGACCACGACCACCAGGTAGGCGCCGAGGAAGATCGGGTTGCCCAGGCTCGAGTGCACCCGCCAGCCCCCGCGGTCCCAGGCGATCGGGTCCCGACCGGCCGCCTGCAGGAGGCCGTACAGGCACACCGGCAGGCTGCCCAGAACCACCGCGAACAGCATCCGTCGCTGCTGCTCTGGCCGCCTCAGATGGGCCAGGACCAGGCCGAGAAAGGCGAGCAGCGCGAGCTGGGTGACCGTACCGTAGCCGCGGGCGAACGAGCCCCACCAGCTGGTTCGGGGCTCCGGGGAGAGTGCCGTGCTGACCGCCACCGCGGCAGCGACGGCCGGGACCGCCCACCGCAGCGCTCGCCAGGCGCCGCCCCCCGTTCCCTCCGGCAGCGGCGCTGCGGCCCGGCCCCCGGCAACGACCTTGCCGACCCAGGCCGCGACCCCGATCGTCACCAGGAGCAGGAGCAGGACCGCCCGATCCGGCTCGAAGGACCTTCCGGAAAAGGGGTTGAAGAACGACGGCACGAGCAGCACCGCGGCCAGCCACGAGGCCTCGATCACCGCCTCCGCCATCGCCTCACCGCGACGACCGAACCACGAACCGGTGCCGATCGTGATGGACATGGGTGCCGCCCTCAGGATACTCGCACCATTCGCGATCCGGTTCGCGGCCATCGCGGGCCAGCTAGAATGCCCTGCAGGATGTCAAGCGAATCGGAATCCGCACCCCGACCCACGAGGCGGCAGGTGCTGGGAGGTGTCGTGGCGCCGGCCGTTGCCGTCGGCCTCGCCGCCCTCCGGCCGGATCGGGCGCGAGCGATCGCGCTGCAGCTCGGCGCCGAGGCCGGCTCGGCCGAGGAAGCCGCCGCGGACGAGGCGCTCTGGCAGCTGGTGCGCGAGGCCTTCGCCATCGACCCGGGGATCGTCAACCTGAACAACGGCGGCGTCAGCCCGGCCCCGGAAGGGGTTCTCGCCAGCCAGCTGCGCCGCCTCACCGCGGCCAACCGGGCGCCGGCCCACACCCTGTGGCGCGTCCAGGGGCCCGAGAGGGAAAGAGTGCGGCGGCAGGTCGCCGAGGCCTTCGGCTGCGACGCCGAGGAGCTCGCCCTGACCCGCAATACCACCGAGGGGATGGTGACCGTCCAGCTCGGCCTCGAGCTCGAGCCCGGCGCCGAGGTCCTCACCACGAGCCAGGACTACCACCGCATGATCGCCGCCTTCCGCCAGCGCGAGCGCCGCGAGGGTGTCGTGATGCGACAGGTCGCGCTGCCCCCGGCCGACGCCGGCGAAGGCGCCGTGGTCCGGGCCTTCGACGAGGCGATCACGCCGCGCACTCGGCTGATTCTCATGTGCCACGTCATCAACCTGAACGGCCGCATCCTGCCGGTCGCCGACGTCGTGCGCGCGGCCCGCCAAAGGGGCGTGCCGGTGGCTGTCGACGGCGCCCACGCCTTTGCCAACATCCCCTTCAGCCATGCCGACCTGGGCTGCGACGTCTACGCCGCGAGCCTGCACAAGTGGCTCTGCGCCCCGGTCGGCACTGGCCTGCTGTACGTCCGCCGCGAGCTGATTCCCCGGATCTGGCCGCTGCTCGGGGCCCGGGAGGAGCTCGACTCCGACATCCGCAAGTTCGAGGAGATCGGGACCCACCCGGAGGCCGCCGTCCTCGCGATTCCCGAAGCGCTCGCCTTCCACGACGCCATCGGCGCCCGGCGCAAGCACGCGAGGCTCCTGCACCTGCGCAACCGCTGGGCCCGGCGCCTGGCCGAGCACCCCCGGGTCCGCCTGCTCACCGACCTGCGGCCGGGCGCCGCCATCGGCCTGGCGACCTTCGCCGCGGACGGGATCGACCCCCGGGAGATGGTCGCAGAGCTCTGGCAGCGCCACCGTATCCTGGTCGCGGCCATTGCCCACCCGGAGGTGCGGGGAGTCCGGGTCTCGCCCTCGGTCTACACCACGGTGGACGAGCTCGACCGGTTCTGTGCCGCGGTCGAGGAGCTGCTCGATCGAGCGGGCTGACGTGCCTCAGGGCTCGAGACGGACCACCACCCACTCGCTCGCCCGCTGCGGGTCGGCCTTCGGCCACACCCGGAATCGCCACGGGTTGAGCTGCGCCATTCCCGACCACATGTCGGCGCTGAACGGCCCGTAGGCGACCTCGGTGCCCGCCACCTCGAAGGTCCCGCGGAGCCGGCTCGGCTCCTCCCCCACGTCGTACTCGACGACGTAGCGGACCACCGGCGAGCCGGTCCACCGGGCGGCCAACCTGCCCCCCCTGTCCGCGAAGGACACCCGCTCATCGTCCTCCGGCTCCAGGAACCGGGGAACCGTAGCCCGGCGCAGGTGCCGGGGCCGGTCCCGCTGCTCCGGGGTGGTCTCCACCAGGGGCCTCTTCCACGCGTCGGGCCCACCGTGGGAGGCCACGTGAGCCGCCAGAAGCTCCGCCAGCGCCGCTACGGCCTCCGGTTCCCCGACGGACAGATCCCGCCGCTCGCCGGGGTCGTCGGCGAGCCGGTAGAGCTCGCGCTGCACCTCCCCGTCCCAGCTCCGCCGCTCGATGAGCTTCACCCCGTCGTCGAGCACCGCCCACAGAAAGCGCCGGGCCGAGGGCCCCCATGCCTGGTAGCCGCCCTCCAGCGACTCGGCGAACAGCGCCCGCGTCGGGCAGCTCCCGCCCCGGAGCAGCGGCCCGAGGTCGATGCCTTCGACCCCGGGCGGGGCTTCGAGGCCGAGCAGCGGCAGCAGGGTCGGCATCAGGTCCACCTGGCTCACCGGGCACCCGACGACCTGCCTGCCCACGCCCGGGATGCGCAGCAGCAGCGGGACCCGCAGCACCTCGTCGTACAGGGTCGCCCGCTCGGTGGTCGAGGCGTGGCCGAGCAGCCCGTGGTCGAACAGCTCCTCGCCGTGGTCGGCGGTCACCACCACGACGGTGCGACCGGCCAGCTGCGCCGCCTCGAGGGTCGCCAACAGGCGGCCGAAGGCGGCGTCCACGCGCTCGAGCTCGGCGTCGTACAGCCGGACGACGGCGTCCCGCTCGGACGGGATGAAGCTCTGCAGCTCGGCCGGAATGACGATGCAGGTCCGGACCTGCCGGACCCCCGGCGTGTCGGGGATCCCGGGCGTCCCGTCGCCCCCGTCGGGCCCGGCGTCGTACGGCAGGTGGAGGGCCCGCCAGTGGTCCCACGCGAAGAAGGGCTCGGCACCGCGGCCGCGGGTTCTGAGCCACTCGATGAGGTGCTGCCCGACGTCGGTCTCCGGGCTCTCGAAGGCCGGCCCTTCCACCTGCAGCGCCTCCATCCCGGGCTGCCGCGTCACCGTGGCGAGCGCCGGCACGCGGTAGCCGACGCCCTGGAGGATCTTCGGAAGGTGCGGGATGTCGGCGATCGAGCGGCCGCGCGCGTCCATGCCGTGGCTCGACGGGTAGGCGCCGGTCAGCAGCGAGACCAGCGCCGGCAGGGTCCACGGCGCGGTCGCCCGGGCGTCGGCGAACTCGACCGCCTCGCCGGCGAAGCGGTCCAGGTTGGGCGTCGCGGCGCCGCGGTGCCCGGCGTGGCCGAGGCGGTCGGGGCGGAGGCAGTCGACGGTCACCAGCACCACGTTCATCCGCGGCGACGCCCCGTCGCCGGGAGCCGCCAAAACCGTCATCATCCTCACGAGCATGGCAGCGGCCGCGACGGCCACCACCAGGCGCGGGGCGCTCATGGCGCACCCCTGTTTCTCGGTACGGTGAGCATCAGCGCCGTGGTTGCCAGGACCCCCGACAGCCCGTTGAGGAGCACATCCTTCCACTCGAAGACGCGGTTGGGAAGAGCTCCCTGGATCAGCTCGTCACCGAGGCCGAGGGCGGCCACCAGAACAACCGCCGCCACGGCGCTGACTCCCCGGTCGAGGTCGAGCTCCAGGGCGCGCAGGACCAGCCAGGCCAGCACGCCGTAGGACAGGAGGTGGGTTCGCTCGCCGGCGGTGAGCGGGATCAGGGTCAGGGCCGCGACGTAGGCGAAGGCGACCCCGATCAGGCCGAGAACCCGTCCTGCCGGTGGGCGCAGCCGACCAACGACGGCAACGGCGATCAGCGCGAACGCGGCCACACTGAAAGCCGCCAGGTGACGCCCGGCTCCCCCGGTGGCTGCCAGGAACCCCCGCCACACCAAGGGCGCGGCCGGCAGGGTCAGGTAGATCAACGCCGTCCACGCCGCGACCGCCGCCCATCTCCGCACTCGCCGCCGACGGCTCGCCGGCGACGACGCCTCGACTGCAGCCGATCCACGCGGCGCGTGATCCACGCCGGCCGCGGCGGCCCGCACCGACGCTCCCGGACCGGCCGCCGTCGCGGAGCAGCGGGGGCGGAGGGTGCGCTGTCCTCTCATGGAGCCTCGCCACTCATCGTACACCCCCGCTGCGGCGCGAGCGACTGATCACTGCCGCTGCCGCTGCCGCTGTTTGCTGTCCCTGATCGCTGTCCCTGCTTACTGGTTGCTGCCCCTGGTAGCCGCCGCTGACCCCCCGGCGACATCTTCGACCAGGTACGGGCCATGACCTGGCGGCTGCTGCATCCGAAGCGGTGAGGCCTCACCTTGTCGGGCCCGGATTGTGGGGCCGGCGGCTCGCCGGCCTTGCCCGGACGATGCCGGTTGATGGTGTCCGTGTCCGCGTCCGCGACCGTGCCCGACGCCAGCGGCAGCGGCAGCAACCAGCGCCCCCCCACGCCTCACGCCTCACTACTCACCACCCACTCCTCACTCCTCACGACTCACGACTCACGCCCGACCTCTCACCAACCTCCCCGTCGCCACCAGCAGCTCCCCGTTGAGCACCGCGGCGCCGGCGGCGCCGCGTTCGGTGTTGTGGACCAGGGCGACGTAGCGCAGGTCGAGGGCCGGGCAGCGGCGGAGTCGGCCGACGGTGACGGTCATGCCGCCGCCGCGGCCCGCGTCGAGGCGGGGCTGCGGTCGGGGGCCGTCGTCGAAGAGCTCGAGAGGGCGCTCGGGCGCGGTCGGCAGGCCGAGGTGGGCCACCGGCGAGCGGAAGGCCCGGATAGCCTCGGCCGCCTCCTCGGGTTGGACACGCCGGCCGGCGCGGACCGACACGCTCAGGAGGTGGCCGTCCAGGACCGGCACCCGGTTGGCCTGGGCGCTGACCGCGAAACCCGCGGGGGCCACCGCAGCGCCGTCGACCCGGCCGAGGATCTTCTGGGGCTCGCTCTCCAGCTTGGCCTCCTCGCCCGGGATCAGGGGCAGGGCGTTGCCGAGGATGTCCAGGGACGGCACGCCGGGGTGGCCGGCGCCCGAGATCGCCTGCAGGGTCGTGACCTGGACCGCCTCGACGCCGAAGGCGTCGATCAGGGGCTTGAGGCTCAGCACCAGACCGACGGTGGCGCAGTTGGGGTTGGTGACGACCAGACCGGGGCCGAGGTCCTGGCGGTCGAGGAGGGCCAGGTGCTCGGGGTTGACCTCGGGCACGACCAGCGGCACGTCGGGCCGCATGCGCAGGGCCGAGGCGTTGGAGACGACGGCGAGGCCGAGCGCCGCGAGCCGCGGCTCGACCGAGCGTGCCGTGGCCGCGTCGAGGGCCGAGAAGGCCACCTCACAGCCCTCGACCTCGTCGAGGCCGACGACCTCGGCCCCAGCGACAGCTTCGGGCAGCGGCGTCGGCAGCAGCCAGTGGACGGCGTCGCCGTAGGCCCGGCCCGCCGAGCGCGGCGAGCCGGCGAGGGCGGCGAGCTCGAACCAGGGGTGGTCAAGCAGCCGGCGGACGAGCCGCTGACCGACCGTCCCGGTGGCGCCGATCACGGCGGCCCGGATGCGGGGGCTCTGCATGGCCTTCTCCTTTCAGCGCAGCATCCCGCCGTGCGGCGTCGGCGGCGCGGCCGGCGAGGTGGGCGAGCATCAGGGCCTCGTGCAGGATGGCCAGGGCGCGGGCGTGGTCGGCGCGGTCGACGACGAGGCAGACCGAGTGCTCGGACGGGCTGACCACCGCTCTCAGGGGCAGGTCGCGGCGGCCGAGGGCCTCCAGCGCCCGACCCGCCACCCACGGCTGGTGGAGGAGGCTCGAGCCGACCACCGCCACCACGCTCGCCTCGCCGAGGCGCTCGACCACCAGGCCCGAGGCCTCCAGCTCGGCCGCCACAGCGGCCGCGTCGGCCTCGGCGGTGACCACCGTCCAGGCGCCGCTCGCCGCGGCCAGGCAGGCCACCAGGCAGCGCGGCGCCACCGCCGCCACTCCCGGTGCGGCCTGTCCGCCGGGCTCGGCGGGGCGGACCGTGAAGGCCGCCGCCCGCTCCACCGAGGCCAGGGAGCGGGCGCCCCGCGGCACCTCGGGCCCCGCGTCGACCAGGGTGGCCGGGCCCTCGGGGTCGAAGGTGTTGCGGACCAGGACCGGAATGCCCCGCTCGCGCACCGGCGCCACGGTGTGGGTGAACAGGACCGCGGCCCCGAAGCGGGCGAGCTCGGCGGCCTCGTCGTAGCTCACCCGCGGCTGGGGCCGGGCCCCGGCCACCACCCGCGGCGGGGCGGTGAAGATGCCGTTGACGTCGGTCCAGATCTCGACGGCCTCGGCGTCGAGGGCGGCGCCGAGGACGGTGGCGCTGAGGTCGGAGCCGCCCCGGCCGAGGGTGGTGGTGGCGCCCCGGGGGTCGGCGCCGATGAAGCCCGTGACCACAGGCACCCGGTGCGGGTCGGGCGCGCCGAGGCGGGGCGCGGCGTGCTCGCGGGTGGCCTCGAGGTCGACCGCGGCGCCGCCGAAGGCCGAGTCGGTGCGGATGACCTCGGTGCCGTCCACGGCCTCGGCGGCGACCCCGGAGGCGCGCAGGCAGGCCGCCACCAGCGGCGCCGACAGCCGCTCGCCCGTCGCCAGGATCCGGTCGCGCACCGCCGGTGGGCAGTCGCCGATGTACGCCACCCCGGTGACGAGTCGCGCCAGCTCCGCGAAGGTGCGATCGAGGATGTCCCGAGCGCCGCGGTCCTCCGGCGCCAGCTCGTCCAGGGTCCGCCGGTGGCGCTCCTCGAGGCGCCGGACGCGGTCGCCGGTGTCGGCGGCGGCAGTGGCCAGGTCGGCCAGCCCCACCAGCTCGTCGGTGACCCCGGCCAGGGCCGAGACCACGACCACCACCGGGCCGTCGCTCCAGGCCCGCCGCACGATGGCGCCGACCTTCCGGATCCGGTCCGCATCGGCCACCGAGCTGCCGCCGAACTTGAGCACTTTCATGACCGCCCCCTTCAGCCGGCCAGGCGGCGCTTGAGGGACGCCACCCGGGCCCGGAACGACCGCAGCTGGCGGTCGAGGTCGGCGGTCTCGATCAGGAAGGCGTCGTGGCCGTGGGGCGATCGCAGCCAGGCGAGCTCGCCCAGGGGCACGAGCTCGGCGATCTCGAGCTGCTCGGCCGGTGGGTAGAGGCCGTCGCTGTCGATGGCCACCGCCAGCACTGGAGCCCGGACGGAGCGCAGGGCGGCCTCGACCCCGCCGCGGCCGCGGCCGACGTCGTGGTCGTCCATCATCCGGGTCAGGACGACGTAGCTGGCGGCGTCGAAGCGCGCGACCAGGGCGCCGCCGTGGTGGTGCAGCCAGCCCACGACCTCGGGCTCGCCGCCGGGGCCGAGCCGGTGCCCGAAGCGCTCGCCGAGGCCGCGTGGGCTCCGGTACGAGCACATCGCCATCATCCGCGCCGCAGCCAGGCCGGCCGCGGGCGGCTCCGACGGGTCGTAGCTGCCGCCGTCCCACCGGGGGTCGGCGGCGATGGCGGCGCGCTGGGCCTCGGACAGGGCGATGGCCCAGGCCGAGTGGCGGGCGGGCGCGGCGATCACCGCCGCCGCCTCCACCCGCGGGTCGTCGAGGGCCCACTCCAGGGCCTGCATGCCGCCCAGGGAGCCGCCGAGGACCAGACGGACGGCGCGCACGCCGAGGGCGTCGAGGAGCCGGCGCTGGGCGCACACCGCGTCGCGCACGGTCACGGCGGGGAAGTCGGCGCCCCAGCGGCCACCGCCCGGTCGCGGCGAGGCCGGGCCGGTGCTGCCGTAGCAGCTGCCCAGGAGGTTGCAGCACACGACAAGATCGCGCTCGGGATCCAGGCACCGGCCGGGGCCCAGGAGGCCCGGCCACCAGGCCTCGACGTCGGCCGAGCCGGTGAGGGCGTGGCACGCGACCACGACGTTGTCGGCGGCGTTCGACAGCTTCCCCCACGTCCGGTAGGCGAGGTGCGCGTCGGGCAGGGTGGCGCCGCCCTCGAGCTCGAAGTCGCCGAGGTGGTGGACGAGGGTCGGGGATCGGCCGGGCTCGGCGGCGCTCATGCCGACACCTCCGCCACGCGCGCGAAGGCCCGGGCCAGGTCGGCCCTGAGGTCGTCCACGTGCTCGGTGCCCACCGACAGCCGGATCATGTCCGACGTGACCCCGGCGGCCCGCTGGTCGTCGGCGCTGAGCTGCTGGTGGGTGGTGCTCGCCGGGTGGATGGCCAGGGTCTTGGAGTCGCCGACGTTGGCCAGGTGGCTGCACAGCTCGAGGGCGTCGATGAAGGCCCGGCCCGCGGCCTCGCCGCCGCGCACGCCGAAGGTCAGGACGCAGCCGAAGCCGTGGCGAAGGTAGCGGCGGGCGCGCTCGTGCCAGGGGTGGGACGCCAACCCGGGGTAGGAGACCCAGGCCACGTCGGGGCGGGCCTCGAGCCAGCGCGCCAGGTCGAGGGCGTTGGCCGCCTGGCGGTCGACCCGCAGGGACAGGGTTTCGAGCCCCTGCAGGAGCAGGAAGGCGTTGAAGGGGCTCTGGCAGGGGCCGAGGTCGCGCAGCCCTTCGACCCGGGCGCGGACGATGAAGGCGACGTTGCCGTGGGGGCTCGCCGGTCCGAAGGCGTCCGCGAAGACCAGGCCGTGGTAGCCCGGCGACGGCTCGGTGAAGGACGGGAAGCGGCCGCTGGTCCAGTCGAAGCGGCCCGAGTCGACGATGACGCCGCCGATCGAGGTGCCGTGGCCGCCGATCCACTTGGTGGCCGACTGGACCACGATGTCGGCGCCGTGCTCGATGGGCCGGCACAGGTAGCCGCAGCAGCCGAAGGTGTTGTCGACCACCAGCGGGATGCGGTGGCGGTGGGCGAGCTCGGCGAGGCCCGCGAGGTCGGGGACGTTGAAGCGCGGGTTGCCGATGGTCTCGACGTAGATCGCCTTCGTGCTCTCGCCCAGGACCGGCTCGAAGGCGGCGGCGTCGTCGCCGTCGACGAAGTCGGTCTCGATGCCGAGACGGGGCAGGGCGACCTTGAGCTGGTTGGTGGTGCCGCCGTAGAGGCTGGAGGCGGCGGCGATCCGGTCGCCGGCCTGGCACAGGGTGGTCAGGGCGAGGAGCTGGGCGGCCTGGCCGCTGGCGGTGGCGAGGGCGGAAACCCCGCCCTCCAGGGCTGCGACCCGGCGCTCGAAGACCTCGGTGGTGGGGTTGGAGATCCGGGTGTAGATGTCGCCGACCTCGGCGAGGGCGAACAGGCGGGCGCCGTGATCGGTGCTCGAGAAGGTGTACGACGTGGTCTGGTAGATCGGCACGGCGCGGGCGTTGGTGCCCGGGGCGGGCGCCTGGCCGGCGTGCAGCTGGAGGGTCTCAAAGCGGTAGTCGTCGGTGCGGTCGGGCATGTGAATCTCCCTGGGGTCGTGGTCGCTGCCGAAGAACATGCTGGCTCGTGGAGATCCACAGTCGCATTCGGATCGTTTCAATCATCGCTGCCTCCTCGGTCAGGGCCCGACACACAAAAAACCCGCAGCCTGGTGCTGCGGGTTCGGAGCGTCGTGACGGTCGGTGTCAGGTCGAGCGGACCGCGAGGCTCCTCCCCCACAGCATACGCATGCGCATGACCATGGCGGTGGAGTCCATCACGTTCCTCATCACCGTTCACTTGTACTCGAAGCGCCCGGAGGTGTCAAGACGACCGCCGGGAGGGTTTGCCCCGCCGGGGAAGCTGGGCTACCGTCGCAGCCGATGAGCGAGCCCCGGCCCGAGGTCACGATCTACACCGACGGCGGCTGCCGGCCCAACCCGGGTCCGGGCGGCTGGGGCGCGATCATCCTGCGCCCGGGAGCCGCGCCCGAGGAGCTGTCAGGGAGCGAGCCGGAGACCACCAACAACCGGATGGAGATCCGCGCCGCCACCGAGGCGCTCAAGGCCCTCGACGGGCCTCACCGGGTCGAGCTCTACACCGACTCGCTCTACCTGCGCAAAGGGGTCACCCAGTGGCTCGACGGCTGGCGGCGGGCGGGCTGGCGGACCGCGAGCAAGCAGCCGGTGGCCAACCGCGACCTGTGGGAGGCGCTGGCCGCCGAGCTCGGACGGCACGAGATCGACTGGCACTGGGTCCGCGGCCACGCCGGCGATCGCTGGAACGAGCGCGCCGACGAGCTCGCCGCCGCCGCTATCGAACGGCCGCCGGTGCCGGTGGACGATCCGGGGGCCGTGCACCTGTTCACCGCGGTCGCGCACTCGTCGAAGCTGGACGCCGGTGCCTGGGGCGTGGTGCTGCGATTCCGCGGCCGGGAGAAGGAGGTGAGCGGGCGCCAGCCCGGGGCGTCGGCCAACCGGGTCCACATCATCGGCGCCGGCGCGGGGCTCGCCGAGCTCAACCGCCCGGTCCGGGTCCACGTCTACACGACCTCGGACTACCTCAAGGACGGGGCCACCGCCTGGCTTTCAGGGTGGCAGCAGCGGAACTGGACCACCCGCGAGGGCAAGCCGGTGGCGAACCGCGACCTCTGGCAGCGCTTGGCGGCGGTGATGCGGCGGCACGAGGTTCGCTGGCACGTGGTGTCCCGGGACGACATGCCCGACGAAATGGAGCGCGCCAAGGCGCTGGCCCGGGAGGCCCTCGCGGGCGGAGGCTCGGGCCGTGACGACGGGTGAGTGGGTTCGTCGGGTCGGCGTCCTCGGCCCGGTCCTGCTGCTGGTGCTCGGGACGGCGGCCTACTGGGGCACCCTCGACGCCCCGTTCATCTTCGACGACACCAACGCCATCGTCGACAACCCCCACATCCGCTCCCTGCTGCCCCTCGGCCGCTCCCTGAGCGCACCCGACCAGTCGACCGTGGCCGGCCGGCCGGTGGCAGCCTTCTCCCTCGCCCTCAACCACGCCGTCAGCGGCCTCGAGCCGTGGTCCTACCACCTGGCCAACATCGCGATCCACCTCGCGACCGGCCTGCTGCTGTTCGACGTCCTTCGCCGGACCCTGGCGCGGCCCGAGCTGGCCGCCCGGGGTGGCGTGCCCGGGCCGTGGTTCGCGCTGGCGGCGGCGGCGATCTGGCTCGTCCACCCCCTCAACACCGAGTCCGTGACCTACGTCTCGACCCGCACCGAGTCATTGGTCGGGCTGCTCTTCCTGGCCGCCCTGTACTGTCTGATCCGGAGCGTCGACTCGGCGAGGCCGACGGCCTGGTCGGCCGCCTGCGTGACGGCCACGGCGCTGGCGATGGGCACCAAGGAGGTGGCGGTCGCCCTGCCGGTGGTGCTGCTCGCCTACGCCGCGGTCTTCCTCGACCGCGGGGTGGCCGACAGCCTCCGCCGCCGGCCGCGGCTGTGGGCCGGCGTCGCCGCCACCTGGCTGATCCTGGCCTGGCTGGTGGCCGGCGGCGCGCGCAGCGAGACGGTGGGCTTCGGGTTCGCCGACCTCGGGCCGTTGGACTACGCCCGGACCCAGGTCGGCGTGATCTGGCACTACCTCCGGCTCGCGGTCTGGCCGCACCCTCTGGTGCTCGACTACTTCGACTGGCCCATCGCCCGCCACGGGAGCTTCGCCTTGTGGCTCGGCGGGGCGGTGCTCGTCGCGCTCGCCCTGGGGTCGCTGTGGCTGGTCCGGCGGCGGCACTGGCTCGGCTTCCTCGGGGTCTGGTTCTTCGCCATCCTCGCCCCGACCTCGAGCGTCGTCCCGATCGCCACCGAGATCGCGGCCGAGCGCCGCATGTACCTGCCGCTGATGGCCGTGGTGGTCCTGGCGTGTGCCGCGGCCTGGTGGCTCGCGGGGCGTCTGCCGGCCGGCCGGCGTCGGCCGGTCCTGACCGCCGCGGCGGTCCTGGTGTGCACCGGGCTCGGCGCCCTCACCGTCGCCCGGAACCGGGTCTACGGCGACGAGCTGGCGATCTGGGAGGACACGGTCCGCACGCGTCCCGGAAACCCCCGGGCCCTCCAGAATCTGGGCAGCGTCCTGGTGCGAAGGGGCGATCGCGACCGGGCGGCGGAGGCCTTCCGCGCGGCCCTCGCCGCAGCCCCGGGCTTCGCGCCGGCCCTCGAGGGGCTCGGTGGCGTGCTGGTCGACCAGGGCCGGCGTCGGGAGGGGGCCGAGCTCCTGCACAGCGCCGTCGCAGTCAACCCGGTCGCCCACGACGCGCTCGAGAACCTGGGCCTGATCGCCCTCGACGAGGGCCGTATCGCCGACGCCCTCGAGCTGCTCGAAAGGGCCGCCCGGCTGCGGCCCGAGGACGAGGTGACCCGCCTCAACCTCGCGAAGGCGCGGCTCGCCGGGGGCGACCCCGCCGCTGCCCTGGCCGAGCTGCGCGAGGCCGTCCGCCTGGCGCCCGACAACGCCCTGGCCCACGCCCGGCTCGCCCAGCTGCTGGCGGCGGGAGGCGACGCCGGCGAGGCCGCTCGGCACGCCCGACTCGCCGCCGAGCTCGACCCCGACGACCCCGAGGTGCGGCGGACCGTGGACGCGGTGGCGGCGGCGTCCCGGGGCGGCGGCGCGGACGAGGCCCAATCCGCCGAGGCGATGCTGAAGCGCGCGGCCGGGCTCGCCGGTCAGGCCCGGTGGCAGGAGGCTCGCCGGGAGCTGGCGGCGGTGGTCGAGCGTGAGCCCGACAGCGCCAGGCTGGTCGAGCTCGCCCAGCGCTGCTTCGTCGGCATCGACCGCGCGACCGCGGTCGAGCTGCTGCGGACGGCGGTCGGCCAGCGGCCGTCGGACCCGCCGCTGCACCTCGGGCTCGGCCGGCTGCTCGCCGCGGCCGGAGCCGACCGCGAAGCTCTGGCGGCGTACGGGCACGCTCTCGGCTTGAGGCCGGGCTGGGCCGACGCCGGCAACAGCCTCGCCCTGCTCCTGGCCACCGCCGCCGATCCCGAGGTTCGCGACCCCGATCGGGCTCTTCGGATCTCGCGAGAGCTGGTGGCGGCTGCCGACCCGCCGCACCCGCTGCTGCTGGGCACCCTCGGGGTCGCCCTGGCGTCGGCCGGCGACCGTTCGGAGGCTGCGGCGGTGCTCGAGCGGGCCGTCGCCGAGGCGTCGGCACGGGGCGACGCCGCCGCGGCCGCCCACCTCGACCGGTACCGGTCGATGATCGCCGGCGGCTGGCCGCCGCCGCCGGGCAGCGGCGCCCGGGTGGACGGCTCCGCCGATCGGCCCGTCGGCCGCCCCTGACCGGCCGGTCGAGGTGCTTGCCTCCACCCCGGTTTCGTCGTAGCCTGTCGATTCGGGCGTCGACGATGCGATTGGTGTTCGATGATGGTTCTTATTACTGATCATAAGGGAGGATGGAAATGCGACGTGGGCTCGTGACCGTGGTGCTCGTGGTCGCCGCTGCGGGACTGGCGCTCGCCGGCGACGAGGCTGAAATCTACAACCCCGACGAGGTCGGGGTCTCGAACCCGGAGCCGCTGACGTCCTTCGAGTGGCCGGCGCCGGAGGTCGTGCTCTACGACAACGGTCCGCTCGTGACCCACCCCGCCGGCGGCGCGGGCGGCGCGGATGCGTCGGCCCTGCAGACCGCGCTCGGCATGAACACTCTGGGAGCCGGGCACCAGTTCGTGAACGGCTACAGCATGGCCGACGACTTCACCGTCACCGACGCCGCCGGCTGGCAGATCGACGACATCACCTTCTTCGCCTACCAGACCAACTCGACCACGACCTCGACCATCACCGGGGTCTACGTCCAGATCTGGAACGGGGCCCCCAACGCCGGCGGTACGGTGGTCTGGGGCGACCTGACCACCAACCGGCTGCAGTCCACCGGCTGGTCGAACATCTACCGGGTGACCGACACGACCCTCACCACCACCAACCGGCCGGTGATGGCGAGCGTCGCCACCATCGGTACCACCCTCGCCCCGGGAACCTACTGGGTGCAGTGGTCGACCGACGGCTCGCTGGCCTCGGGCCCGTGGGCGCCGCCGATCACGGTCCTCGGCCAGACCACCACCGGCAACGCCCTCCAGTACACCACGGCGTGGGCTGCGTTCACCGACACCGGAACCTTGACCCCGCAGGGCATGCCCTTCATCATCAACGGCGCGGTCGTGCCGGTGGAGCTGCAGAGCTTCAGCATCGAGTGAGTTGCAGCGCTTCCTGGACACGCGACACGGCCCCCCCAACGGGGGGCCGTTTTCACGCCACAGCCAGGCCGCTACCTCGCGACCGGCAGGATGTAGGTGGGGTCGTCGGTGTCGTCGTCGATGACCGAGGCGTAGGCGGTCCAGAACGCCGGCGCGCCGCCGATCAGCTCCACCGACAGCCAGGCGCCCTCCACGGTCAGGGTCTCGAGGCCCATGTCCTCGAACAGGTCGTTGACCTGGAGGAAGGCGGCGGCGGAGCCGTAGCCCTTGGTGCCGAGGACGGTGCCGTCGGGGGCGTGCACCGAGACCCGGACCGCCATGCTGCCCGCCGAGGTCTGGACCAGGCCCAGGTTGGTGCGGTACCGGCCCGGGACCGAGTGGACCATGGGCAGGACGAGCTCGTCCGCGGCCACCGCCTGGTCGAGGAGGATGCCGGGGATGCCCTGGCCGAAGGTACCGCCGTCGTCGGCCAGGTTGTAGGTGCGCGTGGTCACCGGCGTGCCGTCGCCGTCCACGGTCACGTAGAGCAGGCCGCTGGTGGGGTTGAGGGTCAGCAGGGGGTCATCGAGGAACAGCGAGCCCCCGGCGGGAATGACGTGAGGGCCGGAGAGCAGCGACCCAGGCCAGCTCGTGTTCCGCGGCACGAAGAAGACCCGCGCCTGGCGGTCGTGCCCCGAGGGGTTCGAGACCACGACCTGGGTCTTCCAGTTGGAGGTGCCGGCGCCGGGGGTCGACGCCGCGGCCGGGATGAGCCAGGTCTGGCCGGCGCCGGTTCCGCCCGGGTCGCGTCCGTCGAGGACCAGGGTGCCCAACCCGAGGGGGTCCAGCCAGTCGGAGAGCCGGCCCGACGGGCTGCCGTTGCCGGTCCAGTGGGCGTCCATGCGGCCGTAGATGTCGAAGCCCGTGGGGTTGGAGCAGGATGCGCTCCCGGCAGTCAGGGTGCCGATGCAGCGGCGGGTCTGGTTGTGGAAGATGCACGAGCCCGAGGAGCCGCCTTCCGTGGTCCCGAGGTCCCAGGCGCCGATCCGCCACTGGTGGCTGCCGGAGCCGTAATAGTTCTGCTTGCTGGGGGGGTCGTCGTCGAAGGAGATCGCCTTCTCGTCGCCGGAGGGGTGGTGGATGCCCACCGAGCCGGGCGGGGCGAGGCCGGTTGCGTCCCAGCCCGCGTAGTGGACGTTGAAGGCCGGGTCCGGCGCCTCGTCGAGGAGGACCAGGGCGAAGTCCGATCCGGACCGCCACTCCCAGAGGGAGACCAGGGTGGCGCCGCTCTGGGTCTGGGAGAGGCTGCCGCCGGCCAGCAGGCCGCACTGGGGCGACTCGAAGTTCCAGAACGCCACCACCGAGGTCGCCTGGGCGGCGTCCTCGACGCAGTGCTGGGCGGTGAGCAGGTAGGGCGTGCCGTTCTCGGCGGTAGTGTTGACGAGCTGCCCGGAGCACAGAAAGGCGCCGAGGATGGTGATCCGCGCCACCGACCGGATCTCGTCGCGCCAGGCGTCGGCCTCGGGGCAGACGACATCGACGTTGCAGGAGCCCTGCTTGAGCTCGGAACCCGTCGAGGCCCCGCCGAGCTCGCGGTAGCCGTGGTTGACCCGGGCGACGCGGAGGTCGGCCGGACGCTCGACGCCCGGCGGCAGGTAGAGCTCGACAACCACCTCGTCGCCGAGCACCACCGGGGTCCACAGCGCGCCGGCGGCGTTGCGGTCCTCGGCGGTGTAGGGGCCGCGGACCATGGAGCCGTCTGGGCCGTAGAGCCACAGGGCGGCGCCCCCGGGCAGGTCGAAGGGCTCGAAGGCGAGGTTGAGGCTGAGGGCGCCGGGCGAGGCGATGCGAAGGCGCCACAGCCTGCCGCCGTCGTCGAGGGGCTCCCAGGTGCCGGCAGTCGCCGGGCTCAGGTCGACGTCGAGGGGGGCCGCGAAGCGCAGCGGCGCCGGCGCGCCGGAGCGAGCCCGCGCGGCGTCCTCGGCGCGGAGGGCGGCCACGTTCACCGGTACCAGCTCGAGGCGCTCGACCCGGTCGACGGCGGCGGCGCGGCCGGCCAGGGCGGGGGACACGCCTCGACCGGGGGTGGCCTCGGCGTTGCCGGGCACGAGGGCGAGGAGGACCGCGACGGCGGTGGCGAGCGGCGGGGTGACGCGAGCGACAGGGGTCATGGCAGGGACCTTTCCCCGGCTGGCGCGGGCCGGGTGGGACACGGGCGCCTGAGCACTCACTCTCAAGAGGTCGCCGACGCTGCGGTTATTCCTCGACCGTGACGCGGATCATCCTGACCGGGGAAACCGGGCGATCGTTGCCATCGGTGGCGGTGCTCTCGATGGCCTTGACGACCTCCATGCCCTCGGTCACCCGACCGAAGACCGGGTGCTTGGAGGGGCCCGGCGTGAACCAGTCGAGGTAGGGGTTGTGGACGGTGTTGATGAAGAACTGGGAGCCGCCGCTGTCGGGTCGGCCGGTGTTGGCCATGGACAGGGTGCCCGGCTCGTTGGAGTGGCGGCCGTTCTCGGGGTGTTCGTCCGGGATCGTGCCGTGCGGCGGACCCCCCGTTCCGGCGCGGCGGTCCGCCGGGTCCTTGCTGTAGGGGCAGCCGAACTGGACCATGAAGTTGGGGATCACCCGGTGGAAGTGGAGGCCGTCGTAGAAGCCGCTCGTGGCCAGGGTGATGAAGTTGCCGGCGGTCACGGGCATGGTGTCGCGGTAGATCTCGGCCGAGAAGGTGCCGAGGGAGGTCTCGAAGGTCGCGGTCGGGTTGGTCATGGTTCACACTCCTTGGTGGTCGGTCGCGCCACACCTTAGCACGGCTGGGAAAGGCCTCCCGCGTCCGCGTCCGTGTGGATCCCGTACCCGTGCCCGTGCCCGTGCCCGTTCCCGATGAACGGTCCAGCTGCAGTGGCAGTGAACAGCTAGCAGCGAACAGCGGCAGCGATCAGCGTCCGGGACCGGGTTGGGCGCTGCCGAGCGCCGCAGCGCCCGTGAGGGCGGGTGTGAAACCCGCAACCATTCGGCGAGTCCGGTACCAATGACACGAGCCGTAAACTGCTCGTAGGGGAGGGTTTTACACCCTCCCCCGGCTTGGACGCCGTAGCGTCCGAGCCGGACCCGGACCCGGACCCGATCGGGAGCGGGAGCGACTTGACGACCGCAGCAGGCCGGCCGACTGTCCACTGCCGCTGCCGCTGCCGCTGCCACTGCCACTGCCACTGCCACTGCCACTGCCACTGCCGCTGCCACTGGTCCGGAACGCCCGGGCGAGGCCGGCGAGCCGCCGGTCCCACAATGCGGCACGCCGACCAGGCCGCGTCAGAGCCGGGGATGGAGCAACCGCCAGGTCTGGCTCGCACCTCGTCGAAGAGCCTGATCGCGACCAGGGCTCGATCGGCTTCGATGGCACCTGCGCCGATGAGGAGTCTGAGGTGGGTGTCGACCTCCCGAGCGGAGCCGTACGCGATGCGCCAGTGGTAGGCGCGGTCTTTCCCGAACCGGCCCTGACCCTCGGCAAGGTTGGCGGCCACCGACGAGGCGGACCGGACCACCTGATCGGCGAGGCTCCTGAGGTGGCTCGGCAGCTTTGAGACGAGACCGATCGCGATGCCCGCGGCCGCGACGGCCTTGCGGTGGGCGGTGAGCTCGTTGCTGGATCGCGTGTCGTGCATGGTCACCTCCGGGTCGTTCATGGCTCTCTCCCCCCAGTCGCCGGGGCGTTCCGCGTCACGGGAGGTCGGGTGGGGGGGCGCCCTTGACGCGGAACGTCGCGGCGACTCTTCGCCGCTCGGAACGACCCGGAGGGGACCATGCCGGCGGGCCGCTGCGGGGGTCAGCGACAGGATCAGCGACAGGATCAGCGACAGGATCAGAGGCAGCGGCAGCGGCAGCGGCAGCGGTCAGCAACCAGCGCCAGCGATCAGCGTCAGCGGCCGAACCCGGACCCGCACCCGGACCCGATCGGGAGTGGGAGCGGGAGGGGGAGCGGGAGCGACTTGACGACCGCAGCGGGCCGGGCGACTGATCACTGTCACGGCTGGTGCGCTGCGCGCACCGCGACCCGACGCTCACGATCGGGGTGGCCGTAAGCCAACCAACCCCCTCTCCGGCCCGCCGGCAAGGTCGTGGTCGCAGCAGCGCATGACCCGGGCCTCCGACCCCCTTGGCAACGGCCACCACCGTTCCCGAGGTCGGGTTGCCACTGCCACTGCCACTGCCACTGCGTTCATCGGGCACGGGCACGGGCACGGGCACGGACGCGGACGCGGACGCGGGACGGAGAGGTGCCCCGTCGGGTGAGAACTTGAGTACACTGAGCCGGTGAAGCCGATCGTCATCCGCCACCGACACGAGATCGTGGCCTGCCTCGCGATGCTCCTCATCCTGTCCGGGTCGGTCGCCGCTCTGGCAGAGGAGGCGACTGACCGGTCCTTCCTGTGGCGGGTCCGGTCCGACACCGCGACCGTGTGGCTGCTCGGCTCGATCCACTTCATGAAGGCCGACGCCTCCCCGCTCAGCCCGGCGGTGGAGCAGGCCTTCACGAGCTCGTCGGTGGTGGTCTTCGAGGCCGACCTGGGCGAGCTTCAGCAGGCCGCGGTCGGCATGATCGCCGCCGGGGGCTTCGAGGGCGGGACGACGTTGGAAGAGGTCGTGCCCGCGCCGCTGTACCGGAAGGTGGTCGGGCGCCTGGAGGAGCTGGGCATGGGCGCCGCGACCGTCGGCTCCATGCGGCCCTGGATGGCGGCCCTCACCCTGACCTCCCTCGAGCTCAGCCGCGCCGGCTACCTCGGCGACCACGGCATCGACGCCACCCTCTACGAGCGGGCCGGGAGAGCCGGCAAGGAGTGCCGGGGCCTCGAGACCGCCGAGGTCCAGGTGTCCCTGTTCGCGAGTCTGTCCGACGAGGAGGGGCTGGACTTCCTGCGCTACACCCTGGAGGAGCTCGACAGCGTGATCCCCATGGTCGACGAGATCGTGGCCGCCTGGCGGGCGGGCGAGACCGAGCGGCTCGAGGCCCTCCTCGCGGAGGGCTTCGACGAGCACCCGGAGCTCTACCGGCGCTTCGTCACCGACCGCAACCGGCGCTGGCTGCCCGAGATCGAGGCCCTCCTCCGGGACGGCGGCGGCGCCCTGGTCGTGGTGGGGTCGCTCCACCTCGTGGGGCCCGAGGGCCTGGTCGCGCTGCTCGAGGCCGAGGGCTACGAGGTGACCCAGCTGTGAGCGAGCCCGCCGTTCGGCCTCGCAAGCGGCGCAGCCACCGCGGGATGGTCGCCAACGGCCTCCACGAGCTGCGGCGGACCTGGCGCAGGATCCACCGGCGGTGGACCGGCCGCGGCATCGCCACGGTCTACCACCCCGCGTACGAGCAGAGCCTGGACACGGTGCCGCTGGACCCCGAGCGCGCCGCCAAGGTGCTCGCCTTCCTGGCCGAGGAGGGCCTGTCCGGCCCGGGTGACCTGTCCATCGCCAGGGCCCCGGCCCTGAGGACCCTGCTGCTGGTCCACGACCCCGACTACATCGACTCGCTGCAGCGCCACGAGGTCGCCGAGCGGATCTTCGGACGCCGGCTCAGCGACGACGAGCTCGAGCGGGTGTTGGAGATGCAGCGCCTCGCCGTCGGCGGCACCATCCAGGCGACCCGGCTCGCCCTGCGCAACCGGGGCGTGGCGGTCAACCTCGGGGGCGGCCAGCACCACGCCGGTCGCGACTCGGGGATGGGCTTCTGCCTGTTCAACGACGTCGCCGTCGCCGTCGCGCGGCTTCGGGCCCGGGGCTTCCGGGAGCCGGTGCTCGTCGTCGACCTCGACCTCCACGACGGCAACGGCACCCGATCCATCTTCGCCCACGACCCGACCGTTCACACCTACTCCATCCACAACGACCACTGGGGCGACACCGAGGCCCTGGCGTCGACCTCCATCGCCCTCGGCGCCGGGGTCGGTGACGAGGTCTACCTGGGCACCCTGCTCAAGACCCTGCCCGAGGTCGTGGCCGCCACCCGGCCGGGCCTGGTGATCTATGTCGCAGGCGCCGACCCCGCGGCGGACGACCCGGTCGGCAACTGGAAGATCTCGGCCAAGAGCATGCTGGTGCGGGACCAGTTCGTGATCGAGATCGTCCGACGGCGCAACCGCCGCATGCCCGTCGCCGTCGTTCTGGGCGGAGGCTACGGCGCGCGGGCCTGGAAGTACACCGCGCGCTTCCTCGGCCTGCTGATCCGGGGCCGGGTGATCGAGCCGCCGGGGGTGGAGGAGCTGACCCTGGCCCGCTTCCGGCGCATCAAGTCGACCCTGGACCCGGCGGCGCTGACCTCGGAGCCCGGGGACTTCAGCTTCAGGCTCACCGAGGAGGACCTGGCCGGCATCCTCCCCGGCGTGCCGCGTCGGACCCGCTTCCTGTCCTACTTCTCGCGCCACGGCGTCGAGCTTCTGCTGGAGCGCTTCGGCATCCTCGACCAGCTGCGGGTTCGGGGCTTCGAGCACCCCACGGTGGAGGTCGACCTCAGCCATCCGGTGGGGGAGACGGTCCGGATCTTCGGCGAGCCCGACCGCCGGGAGCTGCTGGTGGAGCTGCGCGCCCACCGGGACACGCGGCTGGTGCCGGGCTGCGAGCTCCTCAACATCGAGTGGCTGCTGCTGCAGAACCCGCGCGCCGACTTCGGGCCCTTCCGTCGCCCCCTGCCGGGCCAGAAGCACCCGGGGCTCGGGCTGCTCAAGGAGATCTTCGGCTGGCTCGTGATGGTGGCGGAGGTGCTCGGCCTCGACGGCATCGGCTACGTCCCCTCGACCTACCACGTGGCCGGCCAGAGCCGGCGCCTGGTGCACTTCGTCAAGCCCGAGCACGAGGCGCTCATGCGGGCCCTCGAGGAGCTCTTCGCCCACCTCCCCCTGGGCGAGGCGAGCCGCATCGTCGCCGAGGGCGGCGTGATCGACGAGGCCACCGGCCAGCCCCTGAGCTGGCAGGGCTACGCCATGGTGCTGCCGGTGTCGGACCGGCTCAAGGCCTGCGTCTCGGGCGACGACTACGACCGGCGGGTCGCCGAGGCCGCCGAGCGCATCAGCCTGCGCCTCGCCGACTGACCGCGGCCCGTTCGGTTCATCGCACCATCGCAGGTTGAACCGCGAAGACGCTAAGCGCGCGAGGCATCGCAGCCGCCGCAGTTCAACGCGGAGGCGCAGGAACGCAGAGCCATCGCAGCGTCGCACCATCGCAGGTTGAAACACAAAGGACGCAAAGAGTGCAAAGGTGTGCGTTGAAAACTGCGATGGTGCGATGACCTCTGCGGCTCTGCGCCTCTGCGATTGGTTGCGGTGGCTCTGCGTCGTGGTGGGTCGTCTGGCGTCGGGAACTGGGCGATCCGAGGGCGACCGGGGCGGGCCGCCGCATCCTGAGGTAGAGTATCCCCGGAGGTCGCGGTGGCATCGAGCTTCGGGCACGCCCTGGTGATCGGCGCCTCGTCGGGGATCGGCGAGGCCCTGGCCCGGCGTCTCGGCGCCGACGGCGCCCGGGTGGCGCTGGTCGCCCGCCGGAAGCCGGAGCTCGAGCGGATCGCGGCCGAGATCGACGCCGTGGCCGGCGGGCCCCGCACCGTCGTCAGGGCCCACGACGTGCGGAACACCGACGAGGTGCCCGAGCTCTTCCAGGGCATCGCCCGCGAGCTCGGCGGGCTCGACCTGGTGGTCTACGCCGCCGGCACCATGCCCCGGGTCGCCTTCGACGAGTTCGACCCGGCCAAGGATTTGGACATGATCGCCGTCAACCTCGCCGGAGCCGTGGCCTGGCTCGACCCGGCGGCGGAGCGCTTCAGCCGGCTGGGCCGGGGCACCATCGTCGGCATCGGCTCGGTGGCCGGCGACCGGGGACGGTCGGGCAACCCTGTCTACGGCACCTCCAAGGCCGGGCTCCACACCTACCTCGAGGCTTTGCGCAACCGGGTGGCCCGGGACGGCGTCCGGGTGGTGACCATCAAGCCCGGCTTCGTCGACACCGCCATGACCCGCGGGGTGGACGGGCTGTTCTGGCTGATCTCGGCCGACCGCGCCGCCGAGATCATCCTGTCCAGGGCCCGCCGCGGGGTGGTCTGCGCCTACGTGCCGGCGCGCTGGCGACTCGTGATGTGGGTGATCCGCGCCATCCCGTCGGTGGTCTTCCGACGCCTCAAGGTGTGAGGGTGCTCGCCGGCGACCGGATCCGGTGGGTCGAGGGCTGGGGCATGGCCGTGGCCGCCCCGGGCTACGTCGAGCGGCCGACCTCGACCGCCGGGGTCGCCGAGGTCCTGGCGGCGGCCGCCGACGCCGGCGTGTCGGTCGTTCCTCGAGGTGGGGGCTGCAGCTACGGAGACGCCGCCCTGCTCCCCGAGGGGGTGGTTCTGGACTGCTCGGCCATGGGGCAGGTTCTCGCCTGGGACCCAGTCTCGGGAGTCGTCGACGTGGAGCCCGGGGTGACGGTGGAGCAGCTGTGGCGCCGCACCCTGGCCGACGGCTGGTGGCCGCCGGTGGTCACTGGCACCATGGTCCCCACCATCGGCGGCTGCCTGGCCATGAACGTCCACGGCAAGAACAACTGGCCGCGCGGGCCGATCGGCGACCACTGCCTCGAGCTCGACCTGATGCTGCCCGACGGCCAGCTGGTCACGGCCAGCCGAGACCGGGAACCGGAGCTGTTCCACGCGGTGATCGGTGGCTTCGGCCAGCTCGGCGTGATCACCCGGGCCCGGCTCCGGCTCAAGCGGGTCCACTCCGGGCTCATCCACGCCAGAGCCGTGGCGGCGCGGGACCTGGGCGAGCTGCTGACCCGGCTCGACGAGGCCAAGGATGCCTGGGAGTACGTGGTCGGCTGGGTCGACGCCTTCCCCGGGGGGCCGCGGCTCGGTCGGGGCCTGCTCCACTTCGCGCGCCACCTCGAACTCGACGAGGACCCAGATCCGACCCGCAGCCTCGACCCGGCGAGCCAGGACCTGCCGGCGACCATCCTGGGCGTGGTTCCGACGTCGGCGATGTGGCGGCTGATGAAGCCGTTCACCAATCGCATCGGGATGCGGGCCGTCAACCTGGCCAAGTACCTGCACGGCGCCACCATCGCCGACGGCGCCGAGTACCGCCAGTCACTGGCCGCCTTCTCGTTCCTCCTCGACTCCGTGCCCGACTGGAAGAAGGCCTACCTGCCCGGCGGTCTCATCCAGCACCAGAGCTTCGTCCCGACGGCCGCGGCCGAAGCGGTCTTCGCCCGCCAGCTCGAGCTCTGCCGGCGGCGCGGAATGCCCTCCTTCCTGGGCGTGCTCAAGTGCCACCGCCCCGACGGCTTCCTGCTCAGCCACGCCGTGGACGGCTTCTCCCTCGCCCTCGACTTCCCGGTTGTGGCCGGCCGCCGCGCCGAGCTGTGGGCCCTCATCGCCGAGCTCGCCGAGCCGGTCGTCGAGGCAGGGGGCCGCTTCTACGCCGCCAAGGACGCCGCCCTCCCCGGCGAGCTGTTCCGGGCGACCTTCCCGGGCGGCGAGCTCGACCGCTTCCGCGCACTCAAGCGCCGTTGCGATCCCGACCGCCGCCTCCGGTCCGGGCTGGCCGATCGACTTCTGGAGGGCTGAGATGGGCCGAGGCGCTGTGGGGGCCGCTCTGCTGGCGACGTTGATGGCGGTTGCCGGCCCGGCGGCGGCCGCCGATTCAGACCGTCTCCACTACCTGGCCGTGACCGATAACGGCACTGTGCTCGCGGCCCGTCACGCCGACCGTCCGGTCAACCCGGCCTCGGTGGTCAAGGTGGGCACCACCCTGTGGGCCCTGGACCGGCTCGGCCCGAGGCACCGTTGGGAGACCGCCCTTGCCTGGACCGGCCGCTGGGACCGGTCCTCCGGGGTGCTCCACGGCGACCTCGTGGTGGTCGGCGGCGGCGACCCGGACCTGCAGTGGGAGAACGCCTTCCTGCTGGCCCGTGAGCTCAACCGACTCGGTCTGCGTCGCGTCGAGGGGCGGCTCCGGGTCGACGGCGCGCTCTGGTTCGGCTGGGAGCAGGGGGTCGAGAAGCGCCTTCTCGACCCGACCGCTCGCGGGCTGGTGATGGGCCGGCGGCTGCTGGACGCCTTCGACCCGTCGTCCTGGACCCGCTCGCACGCCAACACCTGGCAGGCCCTGTGCGCGCGCCGCGGGTGGGACGCGTCCCGTCGGCCGGAGGTCCGGGTCGCGGGCGGGATCGTGGTCGGCGGCGACGGCGACGCGACGCCGCTGCTCGTCCACAGGTCGAACCCGCTGCCGACCGTCATGCGTCGCTTCAACGTGTACTCCAACAACGACATCGTGCGGGTGGCGGAGGTCCTCGGCAGTGTCGCCGACCTCGAGGCCTTCCTGACCGAACGTCTGGGTGTCGAGCCCGGAGGGATCGAGCTCGCCACCGCCTCGGGCGAGCGCCGCAACCGCATGACGGTGAGCCACATGGTGCGGCTCGTGGAGGCCCTGAGGGACGAGGCCGCAACGCACGGCCTCGGCCTCGCCGACCTGCTGCCCGTGATCGGCTGCGACCCGGGGGCGACCCGGCGGATGTTCCCGGCCCTGTCGGCCGCGCCCCTCGCGGGCTCGGTGGTCTGCAAGACCGGCACACTGACCACCACCGACGGTGGCGTCGCGGTCCTCGCCGGGGTCTTCACGGGAGCCGACGGCGGCGAGGTGACCTTCGCCGTCGCCGCCCCCCGCGCCGGCTCGCACCTGCAGTGGTGGCGGCAGGTCGAGCAGCGCTGGCTGCTGAGCGTCGCGGATGCCCGCGGCGGCGCGGTGGCGCGGTCCTGTCCACCGGAGCTGCCGTACTCCGAAGCCTTCGCCCAGGTCGTGCCCCTCCTCGCCAACGGCTCCGCCCTGGAGTGAACGGGGAGCCATCGCACCGTCGCAACCACGAAGGCACGAAGACACGAAGTCATCGCACGCGAAGACAGCGCGACCATCGCAGGTCAACGCAGAGGCGCAGTGGCGCAGAGCCATCGCCCACCCGATTCAACGCAAAGACGCGAAGACGCAAAGGCGCAAAGACATCGCAGGAATCGGGGAATTGAACCGCGGGGATCGCAGGGACCGCAGAGAGACATCTCTGGATCCATCGCAGAGCGCCGGCTCGAAGAACCTGCGATGCTCCGCGCTCTCCGCGGTTCAACCTGCGATGGCTCAGGAATGCGACGTCTCCGCGTGCGATGCTCCGCGCTCTCCGCGCTCTCCGCGGTTCAACCTGCGATGCTTCGCGTCCTTGGCGACTTCGCGGTGAACTGCGATGGTGCGATGGCTCGCGCTCCGATGGGGGTGGGGTCAGAGGGAGCGGAGGATGCGCTTGACCAGGCCGGGGCCCTCGTAGATGAGGCCGGTGTAGAGCTGGACCAGGACGGCCCCGGCGTCGAGCTTGGCGCGGGCGTCCTCGGGCGACATGATGCCGCCGACCCCGATCACGGGCAGCGCCCCGCCGAGGTGCTCGGCGATGGCGGCGACGACCCGGGTGCTCATGTCGGTGAGGGCGGCGCCGCTCAGCCCGCCTTCCTCGCCGGCCCTCGGGTGGCCGGCCACCGCCTCTCGCGACACCGTGGGGTTGGTGGCGACGATGCCGTCGAGACCGGCGGCGACGACGGCGTCGACGGCGGTCCGCAGCTGATCGCGGTCGAGGTCCGGGGCGAGCTTCACCAGCACCGGCACCCGCGCCCCGGCGGCCTCGGCGAGGGCAGCCTGCCGGGCGGCGACGCGGCCGAGGAGGGCGCCGAGGAAGGCCGGGTCCTGGAGCTGCCGCAGACCGGGGGTGTTGGGCGACGAGATGTTGACCGCAAGGTAGTCGGCGAGGGGCGCGAGCACGTCCATGAGCCGCTCGTAGTCGTCGGCCGCCGCCTCCAGCGGCGTGGTCTTCTGCTTGCCGATGTTGACCCCGAGGACGACCTCGGTGGTGTCGGGCCGGCGCAGGCGCCTGGCCACCGCCTCGGCGCCGCGGCCCGGGAAGCCCATGCGGTTGATGAGGGAGCGCCGGTCGGGCAGCCGGAAGACCCGCGGCCTCGGGTTGCCGGGCTGGGGCAGGGGGGTCACAGTGCCGACCTCGATGTGGCCGAAACCCAGGGCGGCGAGGCCGCGCCAGCCCTCACCGTCCTTGTCGTAGCCGGCAGCGAGCCCGACCCGGTTGGGGAAGCGCAGCCCGAAGACCTCCACCGGCTCGGCATCGGGCGCCGCGAAGCGTGCCCGCAGTGCGGCCCGAAGCGGTGGGATCGAGCCGGCCCGGGCGATGGCGCCCAGGGCCAGGGCGTGGGCCGCCTCGGGCTCGAGCTTGAAGAGCAGGTCGCGGGCG
>DATHSO010000173.1:0-36205 GCA_035464095.1 Candidatus Methylomirabilota bacterium
GGGACCTCGGTCAGGCGCGCCCCCCCCAGGCCGCCCGTGCAGCTCTCCGCGGTCGCCAGGGTGGCGCCCGCCCGCCGCAGCTCGGAGAGAACGACCCCGGGCAGGCCCGAAACGTCGACCCCGGCCACGTCGTCTCCCAGCGCCTCCCTGAAGGCCCGCTCCATGACCTCGAGGTGGCGGCGGGCGCTCGCCTCCTCGCCCTCGGCCGTGAGCACCAGCCGGAGCACGCCGTAGGAGGCCAGGATGGACACCTTGTCGCGGCCGAAGCGGTCGTAGAGGTGGCCGATGCGCTCCTCGGCGTCGGACTCGTAGATCCCGCCCAGCAGCAGGGTCCGGGACAGTCGGCAGATGCCGGTGTTCCAGGCCTCGAGCTCGGGGAGGAGGTCGCGCTCGAGCATCTCCTCCAGCTCCCAGGGCACGCCCGGGAACACCGCCAGCAGCCTGCCCCGAAGGTCGAAGAGCATGCCCGGCGCGGCGCCGCGGCGGTTGCGCAGCGGCCGTCCGCCGTCGACAACCCGGGCCATGGATGCCGCGATCTTCGGATTCTGCCGGCCCTGGTCGGCGTAGCGCTCCCGGATCCAGGCCTCGACCTCGTCGCTGTGGCGGATGTCCCGCCCGAGGGCCCGCGCCACCGCCTCGCGGGTGACGTCGTCGGCGGTCGGCCCGAGCCCGCCGGTCACGGTCACCAGGTCGTGCCGTTCGACGAGCTCCCGGACCGCTCGGGCGATCGTGTCGACGTCGTCGCCCACCACCCGCTTCTCGACCACCCGGATGCCGTAGCGCTCCACCTTGCGGGTGATGGTCAGCGAGTTGCGGTCGAGCTTGGACCCGCCGAGCAGCTCCGTGCCCACCGCGAGGCAGGCCGCCGTGCGTCCTCGATCGCTCATGCTTCGCCTCCGAGGGCTCATCATACGCGGGTGGTCTGGGCGGCGGAGCCGCCCGACCACTTCACCCGCCGTTTACAGAATGGGTCGGACAACGCTATATTCGTGGACGGCACAATCACTCTTTTGGGGCGCGCCCGGATCCGTGGGCTCCGGCCGCACCGAGACGTCGAGGCTGGAAGGAAGGGAGCTTGAGCATGAGGGCATCCGCTTGGAAGATGTTCGCGCTGGTCCTGTCGGTGGCGGTCGTCGCCTCCGGTGGGACCGTCCAACCCACCGGGGATCCCGTGGCGGTGGCCGACTCGCAGACCGGCCTCGTCGACGATCCCGTCACCACGACCCGCGACGCCCGGGGCGTCTGGTTCATCGAGGGCGGTTCGCTGTACGACGTCATGGAGGCCATGGGCTACGCCGTCGCCCAGGACCGGCTGTGGCAGATGGACCTGCACCGGCGCCAGGGGCGCGGCACCCTGTCCGCGCTGCTCGGACCGAGCCAGATTCCCACCGACGTCTTTCTGCGCACCATCGGCCACTCGGAGGAGGAGCTCACCGGCTTCTTCGACGGGCTCTCCCCCGACGCCCAGACGCTGGTCCAGGGCTACACCGACGGCGTCAACCGGAGGATCTACGAGTTCCTGGTCGGCTACGACTGGATGAACATGCCCTACGAGTACTGGCTGCTCGGCCTGCAGTCGGTGTTCACCGGGCCCGGCCTGCCCGTGCTGCCGCAGCCGTTCACCGTCGAGGACACCCTGAGCTGGCTGATCCTGCTGCAGCGCAACTTCGACCCCGAGGGCCGTCCCGGGGCAACGGGCCAGCTCGACAACGCCGTGCTGGTGCAAACCCTGATCGCCGCCTACGGCGGCATCAACCCCATGCTGCCGCTGGCCATGTTCTCCGATCTGCGGTGGATCAACGACCCGTCGGCGTTGACCTACATCCCGTCGGGCCTCAAGAGCAACGTGAGCAACGAGCTCGACCCGGCCCTCGCCGCGCGCTTCGCCGAGCTGCCGAGCCTCGCCGGGGCCGCCGAGCGGATCCGGTCGCGGGGGGAGACCTACCACCGGCAGATGGAGGAGCTCAACGCCGCCGTCAAGATGGGCTCCTACGCGTGGGCGGTGTCGGGCGACAAGACCGCCTCCGGCAACCCCATCGTCTACTCGGGTCCGCAGATGGGCTTCTCCGCCCCGGCCATCGTCACCGAGGGCTCGATCCGCGGCGGCGGCCTCGAGGTCTCGGGCATGACCGTGCCCGGCATCCCCTTCATCATCATCGGCCGTACGCCACACCACGCCTGGTCCATGCAGGTCGGCCACGCCCACACCGTGGACTACTACCTCGAGGCGCCCCAGACCGTCGCCCTGCACCGGATGGAGACCATCGAGGTCTTCGGCGCCCCGGACGTGACCATCCCGGTGTGGCGCAGCGCCCACGGCCCCATCATCGAGCCCCTGCCCTGGGACCCGAACAGCAACCCCAACCCCGCCGTCATGGTCGCCTGGGCCTACGCCCACTGGGGGCGCGAGGCCGGCTCCCTCGAGTCGTTCCTGACCATGGCCAACGCTCAGAGCATCGCGGAGTTCGACCAGGGTATCGAGGGCGTCGCCGTGAGCCAGCACTTCACCTACGCCGACCGCGACGGCAACATCGCCTACTGGATGTCGGGCTGGGACCCGATCAGGGCGCCTGGCGTCGACCCGAGGCTGCCTTCCATCGGCGACGGCACCCAGGAGTGGACCGGCGAGCGCCGCGCGCGGGCCCACGATGCCAACACGGCCCAGGGGTACTACAGCGGGTGGAACAACAAGGCCGCCATCGACTACAACAACGCCCCCAACTCCTCCGGTTACTACCTGGGCAAGGCGCATCGCGCCCACGTCATCGACGAGTACCTGGCGGCCAACGACGACCTGACCTTCGAGCAGGTCCGCGACCTCGCCCTCAACATCGCCACCACCGACAGCTTCGGTGACGGCGGCAACACCTGGTCGTTCGTCGCCGATGCCTTCACGGCGGCGGTGGCGGCGGACCCGACGCCGGACCGGCAGGCGGCGGTGGACATGCTCAACGACTGGGACGGCCACTTCGTCGCCGGCGGGCCCGCCGAGTGGCGGATGGGGACCGCCCGCGCCGACGCCTGGGTGCTCCAGGACGCCTGGATCAAGGAGGTCGTGCGGCTGGTCTTCGAGGACGAGTTCGCGGGCGCCGGCCTGAGCTACAGCGCCCAGCCGACCTACATCCTGTTCAACGTTCTGCTGCGGATGCTGGACGGTCCCGGCGCCCCGCTGCCGGCGTTCAACAACTGGTTCGCGGACATGTCGGGCTCCGGCAAGCCCACCGATCCGGCCGAGCTCATCGTGCTCGCCCTCGACAACGTGCTCGCCGACATCGGCCTCGGCCCGTACAACGCGCTTCGCGGCGAGATCACCTACCGCCACAACATCTTCGGCGTGATCTGGCGGACGCCGTTCTCGAGCCGCTCCACCTACGCCCACTGCGTCGAGTACGACATGAACGGCCCGCTGAGGATCGAGAGCATGTTCCCCCTCGGCCAGTCGGGCGAGGTGCTGCCGAACCAGTACGGGCAGCCCGCCTTCAACCCGCACTTCTTCAGCATGATCCCGGTCTTCGACCCGTTCATGCCTCGGCCCTTCCCGCTGTTCGAGTAGGCGATTCCTCCGACAGCACCACGCCCCGCTCTCCGGAGCGGGGCGTTTTTCGTTATGCCGGGTGCTGGATGCCGGATGCCGGAGGCGCGCCAGAGCCGTGTCCGTGCCCGTCCCCGTGCCCGTGCCCGACGACAGTGTCAGCTCTGGAGACGGGAGTCATGACGGGTTTCCCGGAGAACGGCCTTCTGGTCGGTTTCGCCGTGCGACGGAGGCGGCCCAGCGTCGCCCGTCTGCAAGGCTGCGCGGTGGTCCTGAGACGACCAGCGTCCATGCCGACTACCGCCAGCGGCGCTTTTCGATTCGCACGTGGTCTCATCGGGCACGGGCACGGGCACGGGGAGGGACGCGGGAGACGCCCGCCATTGATCTGCATGGCGAAAAGGGGGAGAATGCCGCCCCGCGGCCGGCGGGGGCCCGTCGGGCCGGCCCGGGGGTCGCGAGCGGAGGAGCCATGAGCATCGAGAGAAAGCTCCTCGACCTCGCCAACCGGCGCGAGCAGGCGCTGGCCGGCGGCGGCGAGAAGCGGATCGCCAAGCAGCACGCGAGCGGCAAGTACAGCGCCCGCGAGCGCCTCGCCAAGTTCCTCGACGAGGGCAGCTTCGTCGAGCTCGACGCCTTCGTCACCCACCGCTGCACCGACTTCGAGATGGACCGCAGCCACCCCTACACCGACGGCGTGATCACCGGCTGGGGCACCGTCGACGGCCGGCGGGTCTTCGTTTTCTCCCAGGACTTCACGATCTGGGGCGGGTCGCTGTCCAAGGCCTACGCCGAGAAGATCTGCAAGGTCATGGACCTGGCGGTGACCGCCGGCGCGCCGATCATCGGCCTCAACGACTCCGGCGGCGCGCGCATCCAGGAGGGCGTCGACGCCCTCGCCGGCTACGCCGACATCTTCCTGAAGAACGTCCTCGCCTCGGGCCAGGTGCCGCAGATCTCGCTGATCCTCGGCCCGTGCGCCGGCGGCGCGGTCTACTCGCCGGCCATCACCGACCTGGTGATGATGGTCCGCGACACCTCGTACATGTTCCTGACCGGCCCCAAGGTCGTCAAGGAGGTCACCCGCGAGGAGGTCACCACCGACCAGCTCGGCGGCGCCGACGTCCACGCCCGGCGCAGCGGGGTCGCCCACCTGGTGGCCGAGACCGAGGACGAGGCCTTCGCGACCCTCCGGCGCCTGCTCGCCTTCCTGCCCCCCAACCACCGCGAGCGGCCGCCGGTCGCCCCCTGCGACGACCCGCCCGACCGGACCGATCCCGAGCTCGACCTGATCCTGCCCGACAACCCCAACCTCCCCTACGACGTCCGCGAGGTCCTCACCAGGGTGGTGGACTCCGGCGATTTCCTGGAGATCCAGCCCGACTTCGCCCCCAACCTGGTGATCGGCTTCGCCCGCTTCGGCGGCCGGCCCGCCGGCATCGTCGCCAACCAGCCGCAGGCCCTCGCCGGGGTCCTCGACAACAACGCCTCCATCAAGGGCGCCCGCTTCGTCCGCTTCTGCGACGCGTTCAACATCCCGCTCGTCACCTTCGAGGACGTCCCGGGCTTCATGCCGGGCACGGTCCAGGAGTACGGCGGCATCATCCGCAACGGCGCCAAGCTGCTGTTCGCCTTCGCCGAAGCCACCGTGCCCAAGGTGACGGTGGTGCTGCGCAAGGCCTACGGCGGCGCCTACTGCGTCATGAGCTCCAAGCACATCCGCGCCGACCTCAACCTGGCCTGGCCGACCGCGGAGATCGCGGTCATGGGCCCCGACGGCGCCGTCGAGATCATCTACCGCGGCGAGCTCGACGAGGCCGAGGACCGAGCGGCGCGGGCCGAGGAGCTCAAGCAGCGCTACCGGGACCTCTTCGCCAACCCCTACGTGGCGGCCCGCAAAGGCTACATCGACGACGTCATCCCGCCGTCCCAGACCCGCCCGTCGATCGTCAACGCCCTGGAGATGCTCGCCGACAAGCGGCAGGCGAACCCCGCCGTCAAGCACTCCAACATCCCCCTGTGACGCCCATGAGCATCGGCGACGCCCTCACTATCACCGTCCTCGGCATGGCCGTGGTGTTCTCGGGCCTGCTCCTGACGGCGCTGCTCATCGTCGCCTTGAGTCGGGTGCAGCGGCTCCTCGAGGCCCCGACGCACGCCGAGCGCCCCGCCACCCGGCAGGCGTCGACGCCGCCGTCCGGCCCCGAGCCGACGCCGGAGGTCCTGACCGTGATCACCACGGTGCTCGAGATCGAGCGCCGGCTGAACCGCCTCGGCGCGGCCCGCCGGGAGGTCGACCATGGCTGACTACGTGCTCAAGATCGGCGACCGCGAGTACCGCGCGCGGGTCGAGGCGATCACCGCCGAGAGCGCCACCATCGCCGTCGACGGCACCAGCTACCATGTCGACCTTGTGCAGATCGGCCGCCGAGCCGACGCCCCCCGGCCGGCCGCGGCGCCGGCGCGCCGGGCGGCCCCCGCCGCCCCCCAGGTGCAGCGGCCCGTGGCCCAGCCCTCCGACGGCGCTCCGGGCGCCGTCCTGGCGCCCCTGCCCGGTCTCGTGCTCCGGATCGCGGTCGCCGAGGGCGCCATGGTCCAGGCCGGCCAGACCCTGATCGTCATGGAGGCCATGAAGATGGAGAACGCCGTCGCCGCCCCCCACCACGGCACGGTCCGCAAGATCTTCGTCGCCGAGGGGGCCACCGTCGGCGAGGGCGACCCGCTGGTGGAGATCGGCCGGCCCGAGATGACGACGCTGTAGGAATCGCCGTGGCCACGCCCAAGCTCCTCCGCCTCGTCCTGATCGCCGTCGCCGCAGCGGCCGTCCCGTCGGTCGCGGCCGCGGCCGAGCCCGACTTCGGGGTCAGCTTCTCGGACGACCGCTACATCCGCCTCGCCGGGGGCAGTCGGGCCGGCCTGACGCCGTCGCGCCCCGACGACGACGGCGAGGCGCTGCCGCCGACCCTCGGTACCCTGCGCGACCGCGACGATCGGGTGGTCGGCCGTTTCACGGTGGTCGCCGTCGGCGAGCTCGACGCCGTCGCCAGGGTCGAAGAGCTGGCGGTCGGCGCCAGCCTCGAGGCGGTCCACCACGCCGCCGTCGAGGCGCCCGAGATCCCATTCCTGACCTTCGAGGTCCTGCCCTCGGACCGCTTCTTCCGCATCGACCGGGGCTGGACGCACGAGGTGGCGGGGCTGAGGCCGGGCGCCAAGGGGACCCTCCTCGACCACGACGGACGAGCAGGGGCGCTGTTCCGCGTCGTCGGGGTGGACGCGGACTCCGGCGTCGGCGAGGTCATCGAGTACCGACCGGGCCGCTTCAACCGCGACCTGGCGGCGGGCCGCCTCGCCGGCTACGTCGAGCAGGTGCTGTCGGGCACGGGCCTCGCCAACCTGTCGTGGCTCAACGTGGTGATGCTCGTCATCGGCTGCGTCTTCATCTACCTGGGCATCGCCAAGGAGTACGAGCCGCTGCTGCTCGTGCCCATCGGCTTCGGCATCCTGATCGGCAACATCCCGCTGCCGCTGCACATCTTCAACGCGGTCTCGGTCTACATGATCGACCCCGTGACCCACGAGTACGTCTTCAACACCACCACCAACTCGGTCATGGGCCTGATCTACTTCGGCGTCCGCACCGGCCTCTACCCGCCTCTGATCTTCCTCGGCATCGGCGCCCTCACCGACTTCTCGGCCCTGCTGTCGAACCCGCGGGCGGTGCTGCTGGGCGCCGCCGCCCAGGTCGGGATCTTCGCCACCTTCCTGGGCGCCATGCAGCTCGGCTTCTCGCCCTCCGACGCCGCCGCCATCGGCATCATCGGCGGCGCCGACGGCCCCACCGCGATCTTCCTGTCGTCGCGGCTGGCGCCGTCCCTGATCGGCCCCATCGCCATCGCCGCCTACTCGTACATGGCCATGGTGCCGGTGATCCAGCCGCCGATCATGAAGCTCCTCACCACCCGACGGGAGCGGCTGATCCGGATGGCGCCCGGCCGCCAGGTGCCGCAGCGGGACAAGATCCTGTTCCCGATCGCCGGGCTCCTGGTCACCGCCCTGGTGGCCCCGGGCGGGCTGCCCCTGCTCGGCATGCTCTTCTTCGGCAACCTGCTCAAGGAGTCCGGGGTCACCGGGCGCCTCGCCAAGACCGCGTCGAGCGCGGTGCTCGACACCGCCACCATCCTGCTCGGCCTCGCCGTCGGCGCCTCGACCACGGCCCAGGTCTTCCTGACCCGGCAGTCGATCCTGATCTTCGTCCTCGGCTGCCTCGCGTTCGCGGTGGCCACCGCCGGCGGGGTCCTCTTCGCCAAGCTCATGAACCTCGTCTCGACGACCAAGATCAACCCCCTGATCGGCGCCGCCGGGGTGTCGGCGGTCCCCGACTCCGCGCGGGTGGTGCACCACGTCGGTCAGGAGGAGGACCCGGGCAACTACCTGCTGCAGCACGCCCTCGGGCCCAACGTCGCCGGCGTCATCGGCTCGGCCATCGCGGCCGGCGTCTTCCTCGGAATCTTCTAGCGGTCAGTTTGGAGCGAGCCATGGACCAGATCATCGCCGCCGTCCCCAACATCTGCGAGGGTACCGACGCCGGCTTCATCGAGGAGCTCACCACCCGGCTCAAGGGGATCCCCGGCCTGATCCTCCTCGACGTCGCCGTCGACAACGCCCGCAACCGCACGGTGTTCTCGTTCACCGGCAGCAAGGACGCGGTCTTCTCCGGCGGTCTCGCCCTCTACGAGCGGTCGCTCCAGCACATCGACATGCGCCGCCACAAGGGCGAGTTCCCCCGGGTCGGAGCGGTCGACGTGTTCCCCTTCGTACCGCTCAAGAACGCCTCCATCGAGGACGCCAAGGGGTGGGCCACCGACTTCGCCGAGCAGGTCGCCGAGCGCTTCAAGCTGCCCGTCTACCTGTACGCCGAGTCCGCACGCTACCGCTACCGGCGCGACATCGACAACATCCGGCAGGGCGAGTACGAGGGCTTCGAGGCCAAGATGGCCGACAGCCGCTGGAAACCGGACCTCGGGCCCGACCGCTTCCCGGCCTCGTCGGGGGTGACCATCATCGGCGCCCGCTACCCGCTGATCAGCTTCAACGTCTTCCTCGGCAGCCGGGACGAGTCGATCGCCCGCGCCGTGGCCCACGAGATCGCCAGCACCTCGGGCGGCGTGGTGCGAGCCCACGGCGCTCTCGACAACGGCTCGGACCGGGCGATGCTGTCGGTGGCCATCACCAACTTCAAGGCCTCGCCCCTGTACCGGGTGGTCGAGAATATCCGCATCGAGGCCCGCCGCTTCGGCGTCGACATCCGCCACATCGAGCTCATCGGCCTGATCCCCGAGCGGGTCCTCATCCAGGCCGCCGAGTACTACCTCCAGATCCGGGCCTTCGACCACGCCGACCTGCTCGAGAAGAACATCCAGGCGCACCTCGACCGGAGCTTCAGCTTCGGGGGGTAGCCGGCCGCCGGCGGCGCGGCCGGCCCCGCGTCCGCGTCCGTGTCCGCGTCCGCGTCCGACTCGATCCCGATCCCGAACGACCGGCAAGCGGCGATCAGCGATCAGGGGCAGCAATCAGGGACAGCGGCAGCAATCAGGGACAGCGGCAGCGGCAGGGGCAGCAACCGGCGTCAGCGGCAGCGACCGGAACCGGGTCCGGGTCCGGGTCCGGACACTGATCGCTGCCCCTGCCCCTGTCACTGTCACTGCCACTGCCACTGCCACTGCCACTGATACTGGTCCGGCTCCGGGTCCTGGGACGGGTGCGGGTTCGGACGCGGACGCGGACGCGGACGCGGGAAGACGCTACAATCCAACGGCTCGAGACCGGGAGCGGGAACGGGAGCGAACGATGGGACAGACGATCACGGAGAAGGTCGTGCAGGCGCACGCGGTGGGGCTGCCCCGGGGCCACGAGGTCCGGGCGGGGGACATGGTGACGGTGCGGCCGAAGCACGTCATGACCCACGACAACACGGGGGCGGTCCTGCCCAAGTTCCGGACCATCGGCGCCGAGCGGGTCTCCGACCCGACGCAGCCGGTCTTCACCCTCGACCACAACGTCCAGGACCGGTCCGAGGCCAACCTCGCCAAGTACGCGGCCATCGAAGCCTTCGCGAGGTCCCAGGGGATCGTCTTCCACCCCGCGGGGGCGGGCATCGGCCACCAGCTCATGATCGAGAACGGCTTCGTCCATCCGGGCGCGCTGGTGGTGGCCTCGGACTCCCACTCCAACATGTACGGGGCCATGGCGGCCGTGGGCACTCCGGTGGTCCGCACCGATGCCGCCGCGATCTGGGCCACCGGGGTCACCTGGTGGCAGGTCCCCCGCACGGTCCGGGTCGTCTTCGACGGCAAGCTCGGAGCGGGGGTCACGGGCAAGGACGTGATCATCACCCTGTGCGGGCTCTACAACCAAGGCGAGGTGCTCAACGCGGCGGTGGAGTTCCACGGACCCGGGGTCGCCGGCCTGACGATCAACGACCGGATGACCATCGCCAACATGACCACCGAGTGGGGCGCGCTGGTGGGCTGGTTCGGCTACGACGAGCGCACCTCCCACTACCTGCGCGGCCGGGCCGCGATCCTCGAGAACCTCGAGATCCCCGGCCGACTCACCCGGGAGATGATCGACGCCTGGGACGCCGACCCGCCGCGACCCGACCCCGACGCCGGGTACGCGGCAGAGATCGTCCTCGACCTCGCGAAGGTGTCTCCCCACGTTTCCGGCCCGGACACGGTCTCGGTCATGCGCCCGGTGGCCGAGATCGCCCGCGAGGAAGTGCGGGTCGACAAGGCCTACCTGCTGTCCTGCGTCAACTCCCGCACCGACGACCTCGCCGAAGCGGCGGCGGTTCTGCGCGGCAGGCGGGTCGCCGGAGGGGTCGAGCTGTACGTGGCCGCCGCCTCGGCGGCGGTCCAGCACGAGGCCGAGGTCAAGGGCATCTGGGGCGACCTGGTGGCCGCAGGGGCGATCACCCTGCCGCCGGGCTGCGGCGCCTGCATCGGCCTCGGCGTGGGCCTGCTCGAGGCGGGCGAGGTCGGCATCTCGGCCACCAACCGCAACTTCAAGGGCCGCATGGGCTCGCGCGACGCCAAGGCCTACCTGGCGAGCCCCGCCGTCGTGGCGGCGTCGGCGGCCGCCGGCTTCATCACCGGGCCGGCCGACCTCGGCTCATCGGTGCCGGACCACCGCTTCACGGACCTCGGCTGGACCCCCCCGGAGCGGGAGGTGGAGATCCTCGACGGCTTCCCCGAGCGCCTGGAGGGCCGGGCCCTGCTGCTGCCGGCCGACAGCCTGAACACCGACGGCATCTACGGCAAGGACGTCACCTACCGGGACGACCTGACGCCGGACGAGATGGCCGGCCATGCCATGGCCAATTACGATCCCGCCTTCCAGGGTATCGCCGCCGACGGCGACATTCTCGTCGCGGGCCGCAACTTCGGCACCGGATCGTCCCGCGAGCAGGCCGCGACCGCGCTCAAGTACCGCGGCATCCGGGCGGTGGTCGCCGCCAGCTTCTCCCAGACCTACCTCCGCAACGCCTTCAACAACGCCTTCATCTGCCTCGAGTCGCCGGCCCTCGCCCGGGCCGTGCGGGAGGCTCACATCGCGGATGCCGAGGCCGGGGCGAAGACCATCCCCGCCGGCGAGCTGGTGGTGGATTTCAGGCGGGCGAAGGCGACCTGGCACGGCGTGGAGTACCCCGCGTCACCGGTCGGTCCCGCCGCCCAGGAGCTCGTGCTGGCAGGCGGCCTGGAGGCCCTGACTCGAAAGCGGCTGCAGGGGTAGGGCCGGACCCGGGACCGGTCGCCAGCGCTGACTGCTGCCGCTGATCGCTGACCCGGATCCCTGTCGCTGGTCCCTGTCGCTGTCGCTGGTCCCTGTCCCTGGTCGCTGTCCCTGTCGCTGGTCGCTGGTTGCTGTCCCTGATCGCTGATCGCTGGTTGCTGATCGCTGGTCCGGGTTCGGGTACGGGCCCGGTCGGGATCGGGATCGAGCCGGACGAGGCCGCGGCCGAAGGATAGCTCGGGGACGGCACTCACCGACAGCAGCGATCAGGGGCAGCGATCAGGGGCAGCGGCAGCGATCAGGTTCGGCAGCCAGATTCACTGGCAGCGGCGGCGGCAGTTGTGGCGCGGGCGTCCTCGCCCGCGATGCGATGCCGCGGCGCACACCGGAGCTCCCAGGGGCAATGCGGGCGAGACGCCCGCACCACAATCGAACCAGCGGCAGCGACCAGCACCAGCACTCGGAGACAGCGGCAGGAGCAGCGAACGGTCGGTTCCGGGCGCCTCGACCGTGACCCTCTCCCGCCCCCCCTCCTCCTCCGCCTACCACCCGCCGGAAGCGCCACCACCGCCGAAGCTGCCACCCCCGCCGGAGAAGCCTCCACCGCTGAAGCCGCCGCCGCCCCAGGACCCGCCCCTGGAGGTCCACGTGGTCCACGCCGGGTGCGAGGTCCGGAATCGCCTGCCGGCGCCGGTGTGCCAGATCAGGGCGCGCAGGATCGGGAAGCCGACGAGCCACGCAAGCACGGCGATGCCGCCCCACCGGGCGCCGAGGATCGCACTCGGGAGTGCGAAGAGGAAGGGCACCAGGAAGAGGTACAGGAACCAGGCGGCCGCGCCCTTGGTGAACAGGGCCGACATGGCGAAGGTGCCGATGACCGCCAGGAAGACGGCACCCATGGCGATCATCGTGCCGAGCTCCGGCGCCGCCGCCTCGGGCGCCGCGACCGCCGCAGCGGCGTCCGGGTCGCCGCGAACGGCGGCGGCGATCACTTCGACCGCCTGCCGGGTGCCGCCCGAGAAGTCACCCTGCCGGAACGCGGGCTTCATGGCGTGGTCGATGATGCGGCCGCACAGGGCGTCGGGCAGCACGCCCTCGAGGCCGTAGCCGACCTCGATGCGGATCCTGCGGTCGTCCCGGGCGATCAGCACCAGCACCCCGTTGTCACGATCTTCCCGGCCGAGCTGCCAGGCCTCGACGACCCGCAGGGAGTAGTCCTCCAGCGGTTGGCCCTCGAGGCTCGGGATGGTCAGCACCGCGACTTGGGCCCCCGTCTCGGCCTCGAGGCGTTCGAGCTCCGCCTCCATGGTCTGGGCAGCCGATGCGGAGAAAAGCCCGGCCAGGTCCGTGACCCGCCGCTCGAGGCGCGGCACCTCGAGGGCCAGCACCGGCACCACGGCTGCGGCGGCGAGAACGAGAGCGAGGGCGGCGCGCCGCATCAGCGGTCCCGGATCCTCGGCCGGTTGTCGAGCTCGTCGACGTCGTCGGGGCGGATCTTCAACCGGTGCTCCTCGAGGAGCCGACCGCAGTCGCCGATGGCGGCGATCAGGGCCTCCGTGGGCCGGCCGTCGCGGATGCCCGAGACCACCCGCGAGACGACCCCCTCCCAGGCGCCGTCGGGAACCGCCCGGTTGATCCCCGCATCGCCCAGCACCACCACCTGGTGCTCGAAGAGCGCGACCAGAATCAGGATCCCGGTGCGCTCCCGGGTCGCGAAGACCTCCTCGTCGAGGAACGCGGCCTCGGCACGCTGCCGCGCCCTCAGCTCGAGCAACCGTTCGCCGATGAGCCACCGCCGCAGAGGTTCCGACAGCCAAGCGGCGAGCGGTCCGAACAGCGCACCGACCAGCGCCGGCAGGACCACCCACAGCCACACCGACCCTCCCCAGAAGCCGCCGAGGACGTGGACGGCCACGCCCCCGACCAAGCCGGTGATCGCGCCGAGCACGGCCGCCTTCCACGCGACCAACGGGTAGGAGTCACAGGCGCCGACGATGTACGGCACGATCTCGCCCGAAGTGGCGCCCTCCGCCCGCCGGGCCGCGTCGGCGATCGCCGCCCGGTCGGCCTCGGTGAACAGGCGGCCGACGTCGGGCACGGCTCAGAACTCCACCGTCGGGGGCGTCTCGGCGCCCTCGGCGGCCTCGAAGTAGGCCTTGGGCTCGAAACCGAAGAGGTTGGCGATGAAGATCGTCGGGAACGATCGGCGGACCGTGTTGAAGTCCCTGGCCACCTCGTTGTACCGATTGCGCTCGACCGCGATCCGGTTCTCGGTGCCCTCGAGCTGGACCTGGAGGTCCCGGAAGGCCTGGACCGCCTTCAGCTCCGGGTAGCGCTCCACCACCACGAGCAGGCGCGACAGGGCCGACGACAGGCTGTCCTGGGCGGCCTGGAACTGCTGGAGCTGGGCCGCGTCCGGCGCCTCGGAGAAGTCGATCTGACCGACCCGAGCCCGCGCCTCCACGACCTGGTTCAGGGTCTCCTGCTCGAAGTCGGCGGCGCCCTTGACGGTGGCCACGAGGTTCGGGATCAAATCGGCCCGTCGCTGGTAGACGTTCTCCACCTGCGCCCAGGCCGAGTCGACGGCCTCGTCGAGGCCGACCAGCCGGTTGTAGCCGCCGACGCCCAGCATCACCAGGACGCCCAGGATCAGCACCAACACGCCGCACCCGATCGCTGCATACCTCATGGATTGCCCCCTGCTCGATCTCGAGAACCGATCGACATTCTACCCGCAACCCGCGACCGCGGGTCT
This sequence comes from Candidatus Methylomirabilota bacterium, assembly GCA_035464095.1. GTDB lineage: Bacteria > Acidobacteriota > Thermoanaerobaculia > Thermoanaerobaculales > Sulfomarinibacteraceae > JAHECW01. The sequence continues at coordinate 14,079 of DATHSO010000173.1, forward strand.
CGGCCATCCGCCTCTTCGCCGCGGCACGTTCTCCGCTCCCGAGATTCGACAGTTCTGCAAGCCCTCAAATTGACAATCTCCGCGACCCGTTCCACCCTTCGGAACAGGAATCGATCGCGGCCCGCCCGGGCGCCGCGAAGGAGGTAACCCATGAGGAAGCTCTGGTGGACCGTTCCCGCCGTTCCCGTCACCCTCATCGCCGTGGTCGCGCTTGCCGGGTCGCCTGCCGGTGACGCCGCCCTCGGCAGCCAGCCCTACGAGAAGTTCGAGACCGACCAGGTCTGCGCCGAGTGCCACGTGGACATCACCCGGCAGCACCACCAGGCGCTGATGTCCCAGTCCTACACCCACCACTGGGACGAGATCGAGTACTTCGAGCTCGCCCTGCCCCACGCCGAGAAGGTCGAGAAGGTCGCGGGGGTCAAGGCCGGCTGCATGGGCTGCCACGCTCCCCTCGCCTTCCTGGCCGGCGACATTCCGCCCGAGCGTCCCGCCGAGGGCACCCGGGCCAACGAGGGAGTCAGCTGCGCCCTGTGCCACGCCATCACCGGCCACGAGGGCGAGATCCCCTTCAACTTCAACTTCACGGTCGCGCCCGGCGACGCGGTCCAGGGCACCCGCCCCGGCGTCGAGAGCCCCGGCCACGAGATCGAGGTCAACCCCTACCTGGGAACCGCCGAGTTCTGCGGCACCTGCCACAACGAGAAGGACCCCTGGGATCTCTGGGTCAAGGCCACCCACCTGGAGTGGAAGGACAGCCCCCAGGCGGCCGCGGGCATCGTGTGCCAGGACTGCCACATGCCGCCCGGCGCCGGCAACCCGGCGCCGGAGTCCGGCGGCGCCGACCACCCGGACGTGCGCTGGCACCTGTTCCACGGCGCCCACGACACCGGCAAGCTCATGGGCGCGGTGGAGGTCCGCATCCACCCGGCCGAGCTCGTGGCGAAGCCTGGCGACACGGTGGTCCTCACCGCCACGGTGGTCAACGCCAAGGCCGGCCACATGATCCCGACCGGCTCCGCCGAGGAGCGGGTGGTCTGGCTCCACGTCGAGGCGGTGGACGCCGGCGGTCAAAGCCACCATCTGCCGGTGGACGCCAAGGGCTTCGAGGGCGAGGCCATGACCATCGCCTCCGCCGACGCGCTCGCCTACCAGGACATCGGCGACATCAAGGGGATCGAGGGCTTCCCGGGCATTCTCCGCGACGGCGCGGTGCCGGCGGGGGACCGGATCTTCCGCCTGCCCTACCTCGACGAGAAGGGGCAGATGACCATCGCCCAGTGGAACACCGCCGGCTTCGGGCCCGACTACCGGTTGCCGCCGCTCCAGGCGAAGAACGAGACCTTCACCTGGACCCTGCCCGAGGACCTTCCCCCCGGACCGGTGACCGTCACCGCCACCGTGTGGTACTCCAGGCTGGTGTCCTCCGTCGGCGAGTACCTGGGCGTACCGGCCGAGGAGGCCGAGCCGGTCAAGATGAGCGAGCACTCGACCGTCGTGGCGGTCAAGGCGAAGGGCTGAGTCGGAACCCGACCTCGGGATCGGTGGTGGCCGTTGCCAAGGGGGTCGGAGGCCCGGGCGATGCGATGCTGCCACCACGACCTTTCCGGCGGGCCGGAGAGGGGGTCGGCTGGCTTCCGGCCACCCCGATCGTGAGCGTCGGGTCGCGGTGCGCGTAGCGCACCAGCAACCGGACCCGGACCGGCGATCAGGGGCAGGGGCAGCAACCAGCGAGCAGCGAACAGCGGCAGCGAACAGCGGCAGCGGCAGTGGTCAGCGTCCGGCCCCGCACCGGGACCCGGTGCCGATCGCTGCCGCTGTTTGCTGATCGCTGATCGCCGTCCCTGATCGCTGTCCCTGATTGCTGCCGCTGATCGCTGATTGCTGATCGCTGATCGCTGACGCTGCATCGGGCACGGGCACGGGAGCGGACACGGATACGGACCCGGCACCGGGGGCACCCCTGACCGTCACCCGCCCTGTGCGGCCGTCTCTGCCTCAGCGACCGAACCTGCCCATCGCCCTCCGGCATGATTTCCCGACCGGGCGGCCGGCGGGTGGCGAAAATCCACCCGGCGCCACGTATAATCGTCCCTTGGGAGTGTCATGGACCCGTCCGATCCCACGGCGAGCGTGACTGACTCGGCGGCGGACAGCGCCGGCCAGCCCTCGGGAAAGCCGCAGGCGCCAGCGGTCCCGCCGAGGCTTGCCGCCGGTCGGCCGCCGGTGCTCAGGTGTCTCGTCGCCTCGCAGGACGAGGACGTCCGCGCCCTCGTCGACTCCATGCTCAAGGTCCGCCGTCATCTGGTCACGACCTGCGACGCGGAGTCACTGGCCGCCCTGGACCTCGAGCGGCTGAACCCCAACCTGGCGGTGGTGGATTGGCGGCTTCCCCAGGGCGCCGCCGGCGAGCTCGTCCGGAGAATCCGCGGGGACGGCACCCGACCCGGGTTCTGCCTGGTGCTCGCGGTGGCCGACGTCGTCAGCGGGACCGAAAGCTCTGCCATGCTCGACGCCGGCGTGGTCGACGTGCTCACCGAGCCCCTCGAGCCGGCCGTGGTCGAGGCGAGAATACGGATCCACGAGCAGATCGCCGCCGAGTTCCAGCGCCTCGAGCAGGCCTACGGGGACCTCCAACAGGGCCATGAGCGCCTCCTGATCTCGTGCGGAGGCCACGAGGACGGCCTCTGGGACGCCGACCTGCGCACCGGCGTCCTGACCCTGTCGCCGGAGTGGAAGGCCCTCGTCGGTCCCGATGTCGACCGCCACCTCAACGTGGATGAGTGGCTCGAGCTGGTGGACGAACAGGACCGCGACCGGATCCGGCAGCTCGTCGAGTCGGTCTCCAGGGGCGAGCTCCAGTCCCTCGAGGAGCACTATCGGCTGGTGGCGACCGACGGCTCCCGTCGCCAGATGCTCATGCGCGGCGAGGCCGTCCGCGACGACGCGGGCGAGACCGCGCGCCTGGTCTGCCGCCACAGCGAGCTCACCATTGACGGCCCGTCCTACGAGGAGCCGCGCAGCAACCTGCTGGTCGATCCCCTGACCCGACTGGCCAGCCGGACCGTCCTCCTCGACCGGCTGCGCCACGCCTTCGCGCGGGCGTCACGGATGCAGGACAAGCCGTTCGCGGTGCTGTTCTTCGACATCGACCGTTTCAAGAACGTCAACGACAGCCTCGGCCACCTGGTGGGCGACAAGCTGCTCGTGGCCATCGCCGAGCGGGTCCGCTCGATCTGCCGGCCGAGCGACACCGTCTGCCGCTTCGGGGGCGACGAGTTCGTGATCGTCGCCGAGGACGTGGAGTCGGTGCGCGACGCCACCTCCATCGCCGGGCGCCTGCACCAGGAGTTCCAGGTGCCCTTCGTGCTCGACGGCTCGGAGGTCTACGCCACGGTCAGCACGGGCATCGCGATGTGGCACACCGGCTACGAAAAACCCGAGAACCTGCTGCGCGACGCCGACAACGCGATGTACCGCGCCAAGGACCTGGGCCGCAACCGCTACGCCGTCTTCGACAAGAAGATGCACGCCGAGGTGGTGGCCACCCTCGAGCTGGAGAACGACCTCCGGAGGGCGGTCACCCGCAAGGAGTTCCGGCCCTTCTACCAGCCCATCATCTCCCTCAAGCGGGGCAACCTGGTGGGCTTCGAGGTCCTCGCGCGGTGGGACCACCCGACCCGCGGCCTGGTCAGCCCATCCGAGTTCATCCAGGTCGCCGAGGAGATGGGGATCGCGGTCCAGATCGACCGGATCGTCGCCGAGGATGCATGCCGTCAGCTGCGACCGTGGCAGGTCCAGTTCCGCCTCGAGCCACCCATCACCATCAGTCTCAACATTTCCACGACCCAGTTCCTGCAGCTCGAGCTGGTGTCGCGCATCGACCACACCCTGCGGCAGAGCGGGCTGTACGGCCGCGACATCAAGCTGGAGGTCACCGAGAGCGTGCTCATGGAGAACACCGAGCACGCCACCGCCATGCTCGACCAGCTGTCCGCCCTCGACATCGGCCTGTCGATCGACGACTTCGGCACCGGGTACTCATCGCTCGCCTACCTCAAGCGCTTCGAGATCGACTCGCTCAAGATCGACTACTCCTTCGTCAACAAGATGGTCGAGGACATGGACTCCATGGAGATCGTCCGCACCATCATCGACCTCGGCCGCAACCTCGGCAAGACCACCATCGCCGAGGGGGTGGAGACCGATGCCCAGCTCGAGGCGCTGCGCGAGCTCGGCGTCGACCAGGTCCAGGGCTTCTACATCGCCCGGCCGATGCCGGCAGAGTCGGCCACCGAGCTCCTCGACCGCATCCACCTGTCGAGAAACCACCTCCAGACCATCCTGGTCGACCGGCTCTACGACGAGCAGAACATCCCCCGCAACGGCGACTGAGCCGACATCGGCCTCGCCCGGGGTGGTCGAATCCGGCGCTGCCTGTGCTATCGTGAAGGACGGACCACAAGCCGAGTCACGAGGTCTCGCAGTCCGGTCGTGGACCGGGGGAAGGGATGCATGGATTGCGGCGACACCCGAGCGGAGCACGCAGCACCGCGAGCCGAGCACCGCGTCCCGACTCTGCGGGCACCGCGAAATCCCGATCAACAAGGAAACGTCAGCATGCGCTGCCAGCGACCGTTCGCGAGGGGGTCCTCACGCGCGGCGGTCGACCTCGTCAACCGAGTCAACAGGAGGGGGAGATGAGTCACACTTCAGCACCGCGGAAGCGAGCGACGGGACGGTTTTTCGTGCCCGCCGTCCTGGTCGCAGCCATGATCGGACTCGCGGCCGTGCCGGGCGAAGCCATCGACCTGTCGGGCTCGTCCGACACGTTTCGACTCAAGATCGACACGACCTTGTCGTGGGGATTCGGCTACCGCGTCGAAGACCGCGACCCGGCCATCATCAGCCCGTTCGAGGGCGGAACCGCATGGTCGGTCAACGGCGACGACGGCAATCTCAACTTCGACAAGGGCCTGTACAGCAACACGGTCAAAGCCACCGTCGACTTCGACCTCGGCTTCGACCTCGGCGGCAGGCACAGCATGGGCGTGTTCATGCGCGGCTCCGGCTTTTACGACTTCGAGCTCATGGACGACTGCTGCGAACGGACCGAGCTCAGCGACGAGGCCCTGGACTGGGCGGGGCGGCGTGTCGAGCTCCTCGACGCCTACGCCTGGTGGCAGTTCGGGCGAGGCGAGATCCGGGTCGGCCGGCAGGTGCTGAACTGGGGCGAGAGCACCTTCATCCCGGGCGGCATCGGCATCATCAATCCCGTCGACGTGTCGGCGCTACGGGTGCCGGGCGCGGAGCTTCGGGAGGCCTACCGGCCGGTGGGCCTGGCCTGGCTCTCCCTGGACCTGAGCTCGACCCTGTCCGTCGAGGGCTTCTACCAGTTCGAGTGGGAGGAGACGGTCATCGACCCGCCGGGGACCTACTTCTCCACCAACGACTTCGCGGGCCGCGGCGGGACCCACGTGTTCCTCGCCTTCGCGAGCTTCCCCGACACCGGTGTGTCGCCCTTCTTCATGCAACCGCCGGTGGACTACCCGTTCATGGGCGTTCCCCGCGGGCCTGACCAGGAGGCCGAGGACGGCGGCCAGTACGGCATCGCCCTGCGCTGGTTCCTGCCGGCGCTCAACGGCACCGAGCTCGGCTTCTACTACATCAACTACCATAGCCGGCTGCCCACCATCAACGGCGTCACCGGCACCCTGCAGGGCGCCCTCGACGCCCAGGCGGCGGCGCCCAGCGCGGCGCTGGCAGTCTACGCCGCCCTCGGCGTGCCGCCGGGGGTCAGCCCCGAGGCCGATGCCGCCGCCGCCGGCGCGGCCCAGGCCGCCGCGGTGGCGACCTTCGCCAACACCGCCAACTACTTCGTGGCCTACCCCGAGGACATCAAGCTCTACGGCCTGAGCTGGAACGCCCAGCTCGGAACCTCGGGCATCGCGTTCCAGGGTGAGGCCTCCTACCGCCAGGACGCGCCGTATCTGGTGGACGACGTCGAGCTGCTGTTCGCGGCCCTGTCGCCGCTCAGCGCCACCTTCGCCAACGCCAGCCAGATCACGAACGGCACGCCGCTGGGCTTCGAGGAGACCGCTCTCGGCTACCGGCTCCACGACTCGGCGCAGTTCCAGTTCACCCTCACGAAGGCGTGGTCGCGGATCCTCGGCGCCAGCCAGGGCGTCCTGGTCTTCGAGCCCGGCTTCAACTGGGTCTTCGACATGCCGGACAAGGACGAGCTCCGCTACGAGGGACCCGGCACCTACACCAGCGGCAACCCGGCCATGGACGACCCCGGCGGCATCCACGCCGGCAAGGCCTCGGAGGCGCCCGAGCACTTCGCCGACCCCTTCTCCTGGGGCTACCGGCTGGCGGGACGGCTGACCTACGACAACGCCATCGGCGCCTGGGCGCTCAGCCCCCGCTTCGGCTGGCAGCACGACGTCGAGGGCGTGACCCCGGGCCCGGGCGGCAACTTCATCGAAGGCGTCAAGGCCCTCACCGTCGGGATCTCGGCCACCTACCAGGCCCGCTGGGAGCTCGACCTGAGCTACACCATGTACTCGGGAGGGGGGCGCTGGAACCTCATCAACGACCGCGATTTCGTCGGCGGCTTCATCCGCTACTCGTTCTAGGGCAAGGGAGGCATGACCATGAGAAGGAGCTCTGTGTTCACGCTCGGCTGCGCGCTCGTGCTCGCCGCCGGCATCGCTGTCCCCATGTGGGCGCAGCTTTCGCCCCAGGAGATCGCCAAGCTCGGCAACGACCTCACCCCCATGGGCGCCGTCAAGGCCGGCAACGCGGAAGGCACGATCCCGGCTTGGGAGGGAGGGCTGTCGAAGCCACCCGCCGACTGGAAGCCCGGCATGCACTACGTCGACCCCTTCGCCGGTGACAAGGTCCTGTTCACGATCACCGGCGAGAACGTGGACACGTACCGTGACAAGCTGACCCCGGGCCAGATCGCGCTGCTCGAGACCTACCCCAGCTACAAGATGAACGTCTACCCGACCCACCGAAGCGCGGCCTACCCGCAGCGCATCTACGACAAGACCATCGCCAACGCGGCGACCGCGACCCTGGTGGAAGGCGGCAACGGCGTCACCGGCGCCATCAACGGCATCCCCTTCCCGATTCCCAAGAACGGCGTCGAGGCGATCTGGAACCACCTGCTGCGCTACCGCGCGGACAGCGCCGCCCGAACCATCGGCCAGGCCGCCCCGACCCGCGGCGGCAGCTACACCCTGGTCGAGTTCCGAGACGAGTTCTTCATGCTCTACAGCATGGCGGGCAAGACCGAGGCCGACCTCAACAACAGGATCCTGTTCTTCAGGCAGGAGGTGATGGCTCCGGCGCGGCTGGCCGGCGGCATCCTGCTCGTCGCCGAGACCCTCAACCAGGTCGCCGAGCACCGCAACGCCTGGGTCTACAACCCCGGCCAGAGGCGGGTGCGGCGCGCTCCCAACGTCGCCTACGACAACCCCGGAACCGCGGCCGACTCCATGCGGACCTCGGATCAGCTCGACATGTTCAACGGCGCCCCCGACCGCTACGACTGGGAGCTCGTCGGCAAGAAGGAGATCTACGTCCCCTACAACGCCTACAAGCTCCAGGACCCGTCCGTGAAGTTCTCGGACATCCTGACGCCGCTCCACATCAACCAGGACCACGTCCGTTACGAGCTGCACAGGGTGTGGGTCGTGGACGCGACCCTGAAGGAAGGCGCCCGCCACATCTACAAGCGGCGCACCTTCTACCTGGACGAGGACAGCTGGCAGATCGTGGTCAACGACACCTATGACAATCGCGACCAGCTGTGGCGGGTCTCCGAGGGCCACGCCATGACCTACTACAACGTCCCCAGCCTGTGGACCTCCCTCGAGGTGCACACCGACCTCCAGGCGGGCCGCTACCTGGCCATCGGCCTCAACAGCGAGTACCCACCCTACGAATTCGACATCCAGCGCTCCCTCGACGACTACACGCCGGCGGCCCTGCGCCGGGAGGGCAAGCGCTAACGACATCTTCCGGGGCGGACGGGCCGCCGGCCCGGCCGCCCCTCTGCGACACCGCTCGGGAAGGGAAAAACCGGAGATGGATGCTCCATCGGCCTCGGCCTCCGCACGGGTGATCGGCATGGTGACCCGATCCCACACCCACACCCCAACCGGCCGTCGGACAGCGCTGATCCTCGCCTTCTGGCTGGCGGCTGCCTGGGCGGCGCCCGCGATCGCCCAGGACGAGCCGGACGAGATGGCGCCGGTCCCGGCCATCATGATGCCCCTGGCCCCGAGCTCGCTGCTCCTCGACGCGGCCGCGGCGGGAGACGCCCTGGTGGCGGTCGGCGAGCGGGGCCACATCCTCGTGTCGACGGACGGCGGCACGAGCTGGCGCCAGTCCGAGGTCCCGTCGCGCTCCATGCTCACCGCGGTGACGTTCCACGACGACCGGCTGGGCTGGGCGGTGGGCCACGACTCCGTGGTCCTCCGCACCTCCGACGGCGGCACCACCTGGGAGGTCGTGCACTGGGCCCCCGAGGAGGAGTCCCCGCTCTTCGACGTCTGGTTCGACGACGCCGTCAACGGCATCGCCATCGGCGCCTACGGCAGCTTCTACCGGACCGCAGACGGGGGCGAGACCTGGGACTTCGAGCCCATCGGCGACATGGACTGGCACCTCCACGACATCGTCCGGGCAGCCGACGGCACCATGTACATCGCCGCCGAGGCCGGGACGGTCTTGCGCTCGGACGACGCCGGCTCCACCTGGACCGAGCTCCCCTCGCCCTACGAGGGCTCGTTCTTCGGCATCCTCCCCCTCGGCGACGACAGCGTCCTCGCCTACGGCCTGCGCGGCCACCTGTTCCGCACCGAGGACAAGGGTGAGAGCTGGACAGCCATCGAGACCGGCACGGTCGCCATGCTCACCGCCGGTGCGCAGCTAACCGACGGCACCGTCCTGATCGCGGGCCTCGGAGGGACCGTGCTGACCTCCGACGACGGGGGCCGCAGCTTCGCCCTGCACCAGCAGCCCGGCCGGCGCGGGATCTCGTCGGTGCTCGAGATCGGTGAAGGCACTCTCCTGATGACCGGAGAGTTCGGGGTCCGCACCGCCACCATCGCCGACCTTGTCGCGGGCAGGGAGGGGGGACAGCCATGAAGCAGGCACTGGAGAACCTGATCTTCGGGCACCGCCGGGCGGTGCTGATCCTGTTCCTCGTGATGACCGTGGTCATGGCGTGGCAGGCCTCCCACCTCAAGATCGACGCCGGCTTCGCCAAGCTCCTGCCCCTCGAGCACCCCTACATGAAGACCTACCTGGAGTACCGCGACGCCTTCGGCGGCGCCAACAAGGTGGTCATCGCCATCCGCGCCCAGGACGGCGACATCTTCACCCCGCGCTTCTTCAGGGTCCTCGACGACATCACCGACGACGTCTTCTTCATCCCCGGCGTCGACCGGACGCGGGTGATGTCCCTGTTCACCCCCAACGTGCGCTTCACCGAGGTCGTGGAGGACGGGATCTCGGGCGGCAACGTGATCCCGTCCGATTTCGAGCCGACCCCCGAGGGGCTCGCCCGCGTCAGGGAGAATATCCTCAAGTCCAACTACATGGGCCGCCTGGTGGCGAACGACTTCTCGGCCGCCATCGTGGTCGCCGAGCTGCTCGAGATCAACCCGAACACCGGCGAGCGCCTCGACTACATCAACGTCGCCGAGCAGCTCGAGTCGATCCGGCAGAAGTACAGCAACCACGAGATAGGGGTCGACTTCGACTACCACATCATCGGCTTCGCCAAGGTCATCGGCGACATCGCCGCCGGCGCCTCCCGGGTGGTGCTGTTCTTCCTCATCGCCTTCCTGATCACCGGCATCTTCGTCTATGTCTACTCCCAGAGCTTCCGGCTGACGGTGATCGTGGTCGGGTGCTCGCTGATGGCGGTGATCTGGCAGCTCGGCCTGCTGACCCTCCTCGGCTTCGGCATCGACCCGATGTCGATCCTGGTGCCCTTCCTGATCTTCGCCATCGGGGTCAGCCACGGGGTCCAGATGGTGTCGGCCTTCGGCGCCGAGGTCTACGAGGGACTGGACAGGGAGAGCGCGGCCCGGGCCACCTTCCGTCGGCTGCTGGTGCCGGGCGGCATCGCGCTGCTGTCCGACACAATCGGCTTCATCACCATCATGCTCATCGACATCCAGATGATCCAGGAGATGGCCATCACCGCCAGCCTCGGGGTCGCGGTCATCATCCTCACCGACCTGGTGCTGGTGCCGGTGCTGCTGTCCTACGTCAAGCTCGACGAGATCTTCAACCTCAAGCTCAAGCGCCGGCACGGCCACATGGACCCGTTGTGGAACCGGCTCGCCCGGGTCGCCGAGCCCAAGTATGCCGCGGTCGCCACCGCGGTCGCTCTCGCTCTTTTCGCCGTCGGCTCGTGGAAGGCGACCCAGGTCAAGATCGGCGACCTCCACTCCGGCGTGCCCGAGCTCCGGGCCGACTCCCAGTACAACATCGACTCCGACGTCATCACCAGCCACTTCACCATCGGCGTCGACGTGATCACGGTCATCGTGGAGGCCCCGCCCCAGGCGTGCACCGACCACGAGGTCATGAAGCTCGTCGACGACTTCGAGTGGCACATGACGAACGTGCCGGGCGTGCAGTCGATCTTCGGCATCGGCGGCGTCGCCAAGATCATCAACGCCGGCTGGAACGAGGGCGCCCTGTGGTGGCGGGTTCTGCCGCGCAACCCCTCGACCATGGCCCTCTCGGTGACCTACATCGACACCTCCACCGGCCTGCTCAACAGCGACTGCAGCGTGATGCCGGTCTACATCTACACCGTCGACCACAAGGCCGAAACCATCGACCGGATCGTCAAGGAGGTCAAAGCCTTCCAGAAGGAGCACGGCACCGAGGACGTGCGGTTCCGCCTCGCCACCGGCAACGTCGGGGTCATGGCGGCGACCAACGAGGTCGTGTCCGAGGCCCAGTTCCCCATTCTGCTGTGGGTCTTCGCCTCCATCATCGCCCTGTGCCTGATCACCTTCCGCTCGGTCAAGGCGACCCTGGCGATCGTCATCCCGCTGAGCCTGGTGTCGATCCTGGCCTACGCCCTGATGGCCATGCTCGAGATCGGCCTCAAGGTCTCGACCCTGCCGGTGGTCGCCCTCGGGGTCGGCATCGGCGTCGACTACGGCATCTACATCTACAGCCGCTTCAAGAGCTTCCTCGAGAAGGGCCAGTCCATCCAGGAGGCCTACCGGAACACCCTGACGGTGACCGGCAACGGCGTCGTCTTCACCGGCATCACCCTCGCCGTCGGCGTCGCCACCTGGATCTTCGCGCCGATCAAGTTCCAGGCCGACATGGGCATCCTGCTGACCTTCATGTTCCTGCTCAACATGGCCGGCGCCATCATCCTGCTGCCGGCGCTCGCCTGCTGGCTGAAACCCAAGGCGTAGCCGGAACGGCTCACGGTCTCCGAGAATCGCAACGGCGGCGCAGGCCGCCGTTGTCATTCTCGGAGACCGGTCATCGGACGTGGACCCGATATACTCCGCGGTCGGAGGACCGCCATGGCCACCAAGCACATCAACGCCGAGCCGGGGGACTTCGCGCCGACGGTGCTCATGCCCGGCGACCCCCTGCGGGCGAAGTTCATCGCCGAGACCTTCCTCGAGGCGCCGCGGCAGGTGTGCGACGTCCGCAACATGCTCGGCTTCACCGGGGCCTACCACGGCCTCCCGGTGTCGGTGATGGCCCACGGCATGGGCATCCCGTCGGCGTCGATCTACTTCTCGGAGCTCATGGAGCATTTCGGGGTGAAGCGCATCATCCGGGTCGGCAGCTGCGGCACCGCACACCCCGAGGTGAAGCTACGAGACGTCGTCATCGCCATGGGCGCGAGCACCGACTCCGGCGTCAACCGGATGCGCTTCCTGGGCCACGACCTGGCGGCGCTGGCGAGCTTCGATCTGGTGCGCCACGCGGTGCGGACCGCCGAGGCCAAGGGCCTCGACTACCACGTCGGCAACATCTTCTCGGCCGACCTCTTCTACACCCCCCAGCCCGAGCTCTTCGAGCTCATGGCCAGGTACGACATCATGGGCGTCGAGATGGAGTCGGCGGGGCTGTACCCCCTGGCCGCCGAGCACCGGGTCCAGGCCCTGGCCATGTGCACGGTCTCCGACGACATCCGTACCGGCGAGCACCTGAGCTCCGCCGAGCGCCAGACCACCTTCGACGAGATGATTCTGCTCGCCCTGGAAACCGCCGTCGCCGCAGCTGCGGACTGAACCGCGAAGACGCGAAGAACGCCAAGCGATCGCACGGGCCAACGCCTCGAGGTCTTCGCGTCTTGGCGGTTGATCCTGATCAGCCGAGCTTGGAGTGGGAGCCGTCGCAGCGGGGCCGGTCGCCGGTTCGCTTGCACAGGCACAGCGCCAGCTTCGACGGCCCCTCGACCGTCACCGCAACCGGCTGGAAGCCCGTCCCGGCGTGGGCGCCGTCGCACCATGGCTGGTTGGCGGAGCGCCCACAGGCGCACCAGTAGTAGGTTCCCTTGTCGAGCTGGAGTACCACCGGCGCCGTGCCGGCAACCTTGGCTTCAGACATGCTGCCTCCCTTTCATCCCCGCCCGGCTAACGACGCCAAACCGGGATTCGATTCCATCACATCCCGGCCCGTTGTTTCGCCCGACGCGAGCTTGTGCATGAGGTTCTTGACCTCGGTTTCGAGCTTGGCGAGCTGGCGGTCGGGATCATCGAGAAGCTCGGGGAGCACGTGGAGGCGCTCGATCGCCTGCTGACGGACGGCCAGGTCGCGGATGATCCGAACCGAGTCGCTAAGGCGCTATGGCGTGCCAGGCACCTTTTTCAGGAACCTTTTTCAGGCACCTTTTGGGGAATATGATCACAGACCCTGAGGGAGGTTTCGATGACACGTCAATGGCGATGGATCGTGATCCTGGTCCCGGTAGCTCTGCTCCTGACCGGTTGGGCGGCCGCCCCGCCGGACGAGGCGACACCCGGAGCCGCAGCCCCAGACGCCGAGAAGACATCGCTCGGCGCCCGTACGGCCATCATTCCCACCCTGGCGTGGGTCATCGGTTCCTACGACGCCGAGGGGCGGGCCAATCTGATGACCGCGTCCTGGGTCGGTGTCTGCGCCTCGAACCCGGCGGCTGTCATGGTCGGTCTGCGCCCGGCCACCTACTCCCACGGCAACGTCATGGCCCGTAAGGCCTTTACCGTCAATATCGGGGGGGCGGACCTGGCCCGCTACGCCGCCTACGTCGGCCGCGTCTCCGGCCGTACCCGGGACAAGTTCGCGGCCACCGGACTGACGCCGGTCAAAAGCGCCCTGGTGGACGCGCCGTACGTCCGGGAGTTCCCCCTGATCGTGGAGTGCAAGGTGACGAAAACGGTGGAGGCCGGCAGCCACACCCTGTTCATCGGCGAGATCGTGGACGTCAAGGCCGACCCGGCCGTCCTGAACGACGCCGGCGTGCCCGTGGTGGAAAAGCTGAAGCCCTTCGTCTACTCCCCGGGCGGCGGAGCTTTCTACGGCCTCGGCCCCACCCTGGGCAAAGTATCCGAACTGGCCGAAGAAGCCGAACTCGGGCGCCCGTGAGGCCTCCCGGCAGCCCACTCATTCATCTTCGGCGATCACGCTCTCGAGCTGCAGTGGCGGATACGCCCCCCTGGGGCAGTGCGTGAAACTGGGTGTTCCCCACCTGCGGGAAAGTGGATGTGCCTTGACAGAGGTCGCGGTCGGGCCAACCGACTCATCAACGTGAAAGTGGCTCAGCCGATCAGCGCCCTCACCTGCTCCGGGGCCTTGGCCAACGCCTCGTCGAGCTTGGTGGGGTCGGGGCCGCCGGCCTGGGCGAGGGTTGCCTTGCCGCCGCCGCGGCCGCCGACCACGGCGGCGAGCTCGCGCACCAGGTCGCCGGCCTTGACCCGGTCGGTGACGTCGTCGGTGACGGCGACCAGGAGGGTCGCCTTGCCGTTCGACTCCATGCCGAGGACGACCACCCCCGAGCCGAGCTTCTGGCGCAGGGTGTCGGCCAGGTTGCGGAGCTCGCCGGGGCTCATCTCGGGCGCGCGGCGGGCAAGGACCGTGACGCCGTTCACCTCGCGGCGGATCTCCGAGGTCCCGGCCTCGCCCGAGGCGAGCTGGTGCTTGAGCTTGCGGACCTCGGCCTCGAGCTCGGCGAGCTGGCGGTCGCGCTTGTCGAGGAGCTCGGGGAGCCGCTCGAAGGAGGTCTGGTAGCGGCCGGCGAGGTGGTGGGCGAGGCGGTTGCGCTGCTGAACCAGCTCGACGGCGCCGCGGCCGGTGACCGCCTCGATGCGCCGCACCCCGGCGGCGACGCCTCGCTCGCCGACGATGGTGCACAGGCCGATGTCGCCGGTGCGGTCGACGTGGCAGCCCCCGCACAGCTCCCGGGAGACCTCGCCGTCCCCGATGCTCACGACCCGAACCTGGTCGCCGTACTTCTCGCCGAACAGGGCCATGGCGCCGAGCTCGCGGGCCCGCGCGATGGGCATGACCCGCTTGTCCACCGCCTTGTTGCGGACGATGTCGGCGTTGATCAGGCGCTCGATCTCCTGGAGCTCGTCGAAGCTGACCGGCCCGTCCCACGAGAAGTCGAAGCGCAGCCGATCCGGCTCGACCAGGGAGCCGGCCTGCTGGGCGGCGTCGCCGAGCACCCGGTGGAGGGCGGCGTGGAGGAGGTGGGTGGCGGTGTGGTTGCGCTGGGTGTCGACCCGCGGCCCCTCCTCGACCCGTGCGGTGACCTCGGCACCCTTCTCGAGCACGCCCCCGGTCACCTCGACGCGGTGGATGATGAGGCCCTCGATCGGCTTCTGGGTGTCGAGGACCCGGGCGCTGCCGCCGTCCCAGAGCAGCTCGCCGCGGTCGCCCACCTGGCCGCCGGACTCGGCGTAGAACGGCGTCGAGGAGAGCACCACCTCGCCGGACTCGCCGGCGTCGAGCTCGTCCTCGAGGCCGTCGTCGCCGATCAACGCGAGCACCCGGGTCTCGAGCTCGAGGCGCTCATAGCCATCGAAGGCCGAGCGGACGCCGGCGTCCACCAGCTCCTGGTGCTCCTCGCGAAAGTGGGCCATCAGGTCGCCCTTCCACGACGCCTGGCCGCGCTCGCGCTCCACCTTCAGGGCCTCCTCGAAGCCCTGCCGGTCGACGGTCAGCCCCTCCTCCTGGGCGAACTCCTCGACCAGCTCCGACGGGATGCCGTGGGTCTGGTAGAGGTCGAAGACCATCCGCCCCGGCACCACCGTCTCGCCGGAGCGCTTGAGCCGCTCGAGCTCGCGGCCGGCGATGTCGGTGCCGGCGTTGAGGGTGCGGGCGAAGCGCCGCTCCTCCTGCTCGAGCTGGGTGGCGACCACGTCGTGGCGCTCCCGGAGCTCGGGGTAGTGCTGCCCCATGATCTCGTCGACCACCGGCAGCAGGGTGTAGAGGAAGGCGCCGTCGAGACCGAGCTTGCGGCCGTAGCGCAGGGCCCGGCGGATGATCCGGCGCAGCACGTAGCCGCGGCCCTCGTTGGAGGGGACGACCCCGTCGGTCATCAGGAAGTCGGCGGCCCGGATGTGGTCGGCGATGACCCGGTAGGCCGGAGCGAGGTCGCTCGCCGGGTCGTAGGGCCGCTGCACGAGCCGGCCGACGGCGTCGAGGATGGGCACGAAGAGGTCGGTGTCGTAGTTGGTCTCGACTTGCTGCAGCACGGTCGCGATGCGCTCGAGGCCGGCGCCGGTGTCGATGGACGGCCGGGGCAGCGGGTGGAGCTGCCCGTCGGGATCGCGCTCGAATTGCATGAAGACCAGGTTCCAGATCTCGATGATGTCGTCGCCCTCGCCGTTGACGAGCTGCGCCCGTCCCGGCGCGAGCGGTTCGGGCCCGCGGTCGAAGTGGATCTCGGAGCACGGGCCGCAGGGCCCGGTTTCGCCCATCGCCCAGTAGTTGTCCTTCTCGCCGAAGCGCAGGACGCGGTCGGGCGCGGCGCCGGTCTGCTGCCACAGCTCGGCGGCCTCGTCGTCGTTGGTGTAGACCGTGAACCAGAGCCGCTCCACCGGCATCTGGTAGACGTCGACGAGGAGGTCCCAGGCGAACTGGATGGCGTCACCTTTGAAGTAGTCGCCGAAGCTGAAGTTGCCCAGCATCTCGAAGAAGGTGTGGTGGCGGGCGGTGTAGCCGACGTTCTCCAGGTCGTTGTGCTTGCCCCCCGCCCTGACGCACTTCTGCGACGATGCGGCTCTGCTGTAGGAGCGCTGCTCGCGGCCGATGAAGACGTCCTTGAACTGGTTCATGCCGGCGTTGGCGAACAGCAGGGTCGAGTCCCCGGCGGGCAGCAGGGACGAGGACGGCACGACCTGGTGGCCGCGCCGGGCGAAGAAGTCAAGGAAGCTGGCCCGGATCTCCGAGCTCGTCATGGGTTTCATCTGCGTCGCTCTCCAGCTCGGCCGCGAGCGCGCCGACGGCGGCGATGGCCTCGTCGACGTCGAAACCGCGGCCGGTGAGGGAGCTTATCAGACGCTCCCGGCGCTGGAAAAGCCGCCACCAGCCGTCCGGGGCGCGGGCCGCGACCTTGCGGACGGCGGTTGCCAGCGCCCGACGGTGGAGCTCGTCGCCGAGACGGGCGGCGCGCTCGGCGAGGTGGCGGTCGACGCCGCGCTTGCGCAGCTCGAGCTCGAGCCGCCGCGGGCCCCAACCGCGGTCGACGGCGCGCAGCTCGGCGAAGCGCCCCGCCAGCCGCTCGTCGTCGAGCAGACCGAGCCCGGCAAGTCGGTCGAGCGCGGCCTCGATGTCGCCATCGGAGAAACCTCGTGTTCGCAGCTTCTCGGCGAGCTCGGCCCGGAAGTGGTCGCGCCGGGCCAGCAGCTTGAGCGCCTTGTCGTAGGCAGGGTTGGGCAATTCTTAATTCTTAATTCTTAATTCTCAATTCTCAATTCTCAATTCTCATCGCTCCTATCCGGGCTCGGTGCGATGAAATTCATAATTCATAATTGAGAATTCATAATTCGGATCAGGCTTCATTGCCGAACTCGAAGGGCGAGTCCTCGGAGAAGGGGTCCATGGTCGAGTCGGTGCCGAGCTCGAGGACGCCCTCCATCTCCTCCCGCGACAGGTCCGCCGTGGACTGGATGCCCTGGATCTTGAGCTTGAACTCGTCGGGGTTGGTGGCGCGGCGCAGGGCTTCCTCCAGGGTGATCAGGCCGTTCTTGTAGAGCAGGTACAGAGACTGGTCGAAGGTCTGCATGCCGTACTGGCTCGTGCCCTGGGTGATGGCGTCGCGGATGAGCTTGGTCTTCTCCTTGTTCTCGACGCAGTCGCGGATGTAGGCGGTGGCGATGAGCACCTCCACCGCCGGCACCCGACCGAGGCCGTCGGCGCGAGGCAGCAGGCGCATGGAGATGATCGACTTGAGCACCGCCGCGAGCTGAATTCGGATCTGCTTCTGCTGGTGGGGCGGGAACACCGAGATGATGCGGTTGACAGTCTCGGTGGCGTCGAGAGTGTGGAGGGTGGAGAGCACCAGGTGACCGGTCTCGGCGGCGAGCAGCGCGGTCTCGATGGTCTCGTAGTCGCGCATCTCGCCGACCAGGATGACGTCGGGGTCCTGGCGCAGGGCCGAGCGCAGGGCCACCGAGAACTGCTTGGTGTCGACGTCGACCTCGCGCTGGTTGATGATCGACTTCTTGTCCCGGTGCAGGAACTCGATGGGGTCCTCGATGGTCATCACGTGCTCGATGCGCCGGGTGTTGATGTAGTCGATCATCGAGGCCAGCGACGTGGACTTGCCGGAGCCGGTGGTGCCGGTGACCAGCACCAGGCCGCGCTGCTCCTCGCAGATCTTCTCGAGCACCGGCGGCAGCATGAGCTCCTTGAAGGTCTGGATGCGCGACGGGATCAGCCGGAGCACGATGCCCACCGAGCCCCGCTGCTGGAAGATGTTGCAGCGGAAGCGGCCGAGGCCGGGCACGGAGTACGCGATGTCGGTCTCGAGCTGGTGCTTGAAGCGCTCCTTCTGGCGCGACGACATCATGGAGAAGGCCATCGCGATGGTGTCCTCCTGCATGAGCCGTTTGAACTCGGTGAGGACCTGGAGCCGGCCGTCCATGCGCAGCACCGGGTGGGCGCCGACCTTGAGGTGCACGTCCGACGCCTTGCGCTCGACGGCCACCTTGAGGATGTCGTTGATGTGCATCGAGAAGCCTCCTCTGTCGGTCCGCTGCCACCCAGTGTACCGCGGGTGGCAACTGTCGCCCAATGGTGCACGTCACATCGGGCCTCCCCCGCGTCCGCGTCCGCGTCCGTGCCCGAGGTCAGTTGCAGTGGCAGTGGCAGTGGCAGAGGCAGAGGCAGTGGCAGTGGCAGTGGCAGTGGCAGTGGCAGTGAACAGTCACGTGCCACACCAGGCATGTCAACTCGATCCCGATCCCCTTCCCGACCCGGACCCGGACCCGAATCCGGGCACGGACGCGGACGCGGACGCGGATGCGGTGGGGGCTACACTGTCCCCCGATGTCGAGCCTGGCGTTGATCCTCGTCGCTGCCTACGCCCTGGCGTTGCTGGCGCTGGCGCGGGGCCGGGCGCCGGGCGGCGCCGCCGACTACCTCCTCGCCGGACGCCGCCTGACCCTGCCCGCCTTCGTCGCCACCCTGGTCACCACGTGGTACGGCGGGATCCTGGGCATCGGCGAGTACGCCTGGCGCTTCGGGATCTCGACCTGGGTCGTGTTCGGCCTCCCCTACTACCTGGCGGCCCTCCTGTTCGCGTTCTGGCTCGCGCCGCGGCTGCGCTCGACCACCGCCATGTCGATCCCGGACCTGCTGCTGGACGCCTACGGCCCACGGGCCCGGCTCACCGGCGCCGCCGCGGTCTACGCCCTGACCCTGCCGGTGGCCTACGTGCTGATGCTGGCGACCCTGCTCAGCCAGCTCACCGGCTGGCCGATGCCGGTCACTGCGGCCGCGGGGGCCGCGTTCTCGGCCCTCTACGTAGGGGTCTCCGGCCTGCGCTCGGTGGTCCGCACCGACCTGCTCCAACTGGTCCTGATGTACCTCGGCTTCGGGGTTCTCCTGGCCGCCGCCCTCGGCCACACCGGCGGTCTCGGCGGCCTCTGGTCGTCCCTGCCGGCCGAGCACCGCAGCTGGGACGGCGGCCGCGGCTGGCAGGCGGTGCTGGTGTGGTACCTGATCGCGCTCCAGACCATGGTCGAGCCCGCCTTCTACCAACGGGTCTTCGCCGCCCGCTCTCCGGCGGTGGCACGGACCGGGGTCGTGCTGTCGGTGGCCATGTGGGCGGCCTTCGACTTCCTGTCGATCGGCTGCGGGCTGGCGGCGCGGTCCTTGCTGCCCGGTCTCGATGACCCCCTCGCCGCCTACCCAGCCCTCGCCGAGCTCGTCCTGTCGCCGTGGCTCGCCGCCTTCTTCACCCTGGCGCTCTTCGCCACCATCATGTCGACCCTGGACTCGTACCTGTTCCTCGCCGCCGCCACCGTCGGTCATGATCTCGCGCGCGACGCCGCCGGCGAGGGGGCCGAGCGCCGCCGGACCCGCTGGGGTCTCGCCCTGTCTGCTGCCCTCGCCGCCGCCGGCGCCCTGCTCTTCGACTCGGTGGTCACCGTCTGGCACCACGTCGGCTCGGTCGTGACCTCGGCCCTGCTGCTGCCGGTGGTGGCGGTCCACCTGCCGCCGCGCTGGCGCTTCACCGGCGGCGCCGCCACCGCCGCCATGGTGCTGGCGGCCGCGGTGGCCCTGGCGTGGATCGTCGCCGGCGGCGAGGCCGGCTACCCGCTCGGCGTGGAGCCGATGTTCCCGGCGCTGGCCGCTTCGGTGCTGGTCTGGGGGGCGGATCGGGTCGTCGCGGGGGCGGCTCGAAGGCCCGCGACGAAACGATGAGGCGCAGAGGAAGCAGAGCCTCCTCAGTGGCGGCAGCAGCAATTCGTCGGACGAATTGCGGCGGCGCGTCGGACGCGCCGAAGCCCGGGTCCGGGTTCGGGCACGGACGCCGACGCGGACGCGGACGCGGACGCGGGGTGAGGGCGTACAATCCCGGAAAAGGGAGACACCGATGCTGCCAGTGCTGGACAACGACGGCATGCGCGAGGCGGACCGCCACACCATCGAGGACCTGGGCGTGCCCGGGATCGTGCTCATGGAGAACGCGGCCACGGGGGTGGTCGACGCCCTGCGCGAGGCCTTCCCCGAGGCCCGGCGGGTGCTCATCCTGTGCGGGCCGGGCAACAACGGCGGCGACGGGCTCGCGGCCGCCAGGCACCTCGCCAACGGCGGCCACCAGGTCGAGCTGTGCCTGCTCGGCGACCCGGACCGGTTGCGCGGGGATGCCGCCGCCAACCTCAGGATGGCAAAGGCCTTCGGGGTCCCGCTGACGACGATCTCCGGCGACGACCTGTTGCCCCTGGAGTCCCTCCTCGACGAGTGGTCGCCCGACCTGGTGGTGGACGCCATGTTGGGGACCGGCCTCGACCGGCCCCTGGGGGGGCGCTTCGCCGCCGCGGCCGACCTGATCGTCGACAGCGGCCTGCCGGTGGTGGCGGTCGACGTGCCGACCGGGCTCAACGGCTCGTCGTCCGGGATCCCCGGACCGCACCTCCCCGCCGACCTGACGGTGACCTTCGCGGCGCTCAAGCGCTGCCACGTCCTGCCCCCCGCCTGCCTGGCCTGTGGCGAGGTGGCGGTGGTGGACATCGGGATCCCCCCGGCTGCCCTGGAAGCCGGCTGCTCCCTGCGCCTCACCGAGGCCGACGACGTCGCTCTCATGCTGCCCGACCGAAGCCCCGACGCCCACAAGGGCCGCTTCGGCCACCTGCTCGTCGTCGCCGGTGGGGCCGGCCGCGGCGGTGCGGTCGCCATGGCCGCCCGGTCGGCGGTGGTGGTCGGCTCGGGCCTGGTGACGATGGCGGTCCCCGAGCCGGTGGTCCCGGTGGTGGACGGCGCCTGCCTCGAGGCCATGAGCCACGCACTGGCCGCCGACGAGGACGGCGCTGTGGCCGGGCCCGACGGGCTCGAGCCACTGCTCGAGCGCGCGACGGCCGTGGCCGCCGGACCCGGGATGGGAACCGGCGACGGCGCCCGTGCGACCCTCGAGTGGCTCCTCGACCACTGGTCGGGGCCGTTGCTCCTCGACGCCGACGCCATCAACCTCCTTGCCGGCGTGCCCGAGCGACTGGCGGGACGCGAGGTGCCGCCGGTGCTCACGCCCCACCCGGGCGAGCTCGCCCGGCTGCTCGGATCCGAGACCGACTCGGTGGTCGCCGACCGGTTGGCAGCCGCCCGCGACGCCGCCCGCCGGGCCGGCGCGATCGTCGTCGCCAAGGGCTACGGCACCATCATCGCCGCGCCCGACGGTCAGACCTGGGTCAACCCGACCGGCGACGTCGGCTTGGCCTCCGGTGGCTCGGGCGACGTCCTCACCGGCACCGTCGCCGGGCTTCTCGCCCAGGGCGTCGAGCCGCTGCGCGCCGCGCTGGTGGGCTGTTGGCTGCACGGCCGCGCCGGCGAGCTCGGCGGCGAGATCTGGCCGGCTGCGGTCCCAGCGGCCGAGCTGCCGGGCTTCCTCGCGGACGCCTGGAGCGAGCTCGTCAACGGCGACGCCGAGTGACCAGCCCGGCGCCATGAGCGGTTCTTCCCAGGCAACAGAGGGTCTCGAGAGCCGGTCGGCCGAGGCGACCGAGACCGTGGGTGCCGGCCTCGCCGCGCGGCTCGAGCCGGGGGACGTGGTGCTGCTGGAAGGCGACCTCGCCGCCGGCAAGACGACCCTGGTCCGCGGGCTGGTGCGGGCGCTCGGCGGCGACGACGGCGAGGTCGCCTCGCCGACCTTCGTGCTGCTGCTGAGCTACCCCTGCGACGGCAGGGGCATCCGCACGGTGCATCACGTCGATCTCTACCGGCTCGGCGAGCGGCTCGGCGACCTGCGCGAGATCGGCCTCGAGGAGGTGCTGTCGGACCCGGAGGCCGTGGTGGCCGTGGAGTGGCCGAAGAACACCCTGGCGACGTGGATCCCCCGGGGCGCCCGGGTCTGGCGGGTCGCCCTCACCACCCGCGACGACGACAGCCGGCTCGTCGAGATCACGCCGCCC
>DATHSO010000174.1:0-2329 GCA_035464095.1 Candidatus Methylomirabilota bacterium
GTCACCCCCGCGCGACCGCGCCGGCTCATCGACGCTGGGACGCCAAAGGCGGCCCAGAAGGCCGGTGCCCCGGGACGCACGGCCACGCGCCCAGCGGCAGGGACAGCAATCAGGGTCAGCGGCAGCGGCAGCGAACCGCGCCTCCGGGACGCGCGGGCAGGGCGCCTCCCCCGGGACGTGCCAGGTTTGGCATTGTGCCGGCAGCGCCCTCCCGATCAGAGCGCGCTCCGCACAATGCCCAACCTGGCAATCCCCGGGAAGCGCACCTCGGAAAGGGTCTCCCGGCTGCGAGGCAGGCCGCCGCTCGATGAGCCGGCGCGGTCGCAGCCCTCCCCGTCACCCCCGCGCGACCGCGCCGGCTCATCGACGCTGGGACGCCAAAGGCGGCCCAGAAGGCCGCGGCCCCGGGACGCACGGCCTCGCGCCCAGCGGCAGGGGCAGCGGCAGCCGCAGGGGCAGCGGCAGCGATCAGTGTCCGCACCCGGACCCATCCGCGATCGCGGGCCAGTCGGCGCGTCCGACGCGCCGCCGCAATTCGTTCGACGAATTGCCCCGCTTGCCCGCCCCCCGGAAGCAGCGCTAGGCTCGGCGGGTTGTCCGAGTGACCATGGCCGCCCACGCCCCCCGCTCCGCCCGTCCCCGCCGCCCCGCCAACGGCGAGCTCGCCGAGGCCCTGTTCGCCCTCGCCGAGCAGGAGCCGCCCGGCGACCGCCGGGTCGCCCTGCTCAAGGCCGGCTATGCCACCTTCGACACCCCGGGCGGCGGCCGGCGCGCGGCGCTCGGGGCGTCGCCGGCCTGGCTGAAGCCGGTGGTGGAGCAGCTCGCCGCCTGCCCCGGCGAGGCCGCCCTGGAGGCCGCGGTGCAGCGCCTGGCCAGCGGCTCGCGACCGCGCAGACGGGCCACCCGCGAGCGCTACCTGTCCCGGGCCGAGGTGGCGGAGATCATGGCCGCCGGCCCCTCCGAGCTGCATCCGGACCGGATGCGCGGCGCCTTCCACTGGCACACCACCGACTCCGACGGCAAGGCGGCACTGGAGACCATGGCCCGGGCCTGCCACCGGCGGGGCTTCGCCTGGTCCATGGTCACGGACCACTCCAAGGGGCTCGAGGTGGCCTCGGGTCTCGACGCCGAGGGGCTGCGCCTGCAGCGCGGCCGCATCGACCGCTGGAACCTGGCCCACGGCGACGACCACGTCGTCTTCCAGGGGCTCGAGGTCGAGGTCCTGGAGAACGGCACCCTCGACGTGCCGCGCGGCGAACGCCTCGAGGTCGAGTGCGTGGTCGCCGCGGTCCACCGCCTCTTCGACCCCGACCGCGACCAGACCGAGCGGCTGCTGCGCACCGTCGCCACCCCCGGGGTCCACGTGCTCGCCCATCCGCGGGCCCGCCACTTCCACCACCGCCCCGGCCTGCGGGCGCGCTGGGAGACGGTGTTCGCGGCCTGCGCCGAGCGGGGCGTCGCGGTCGAGATCAACGGCTTCCCCCGCCGCCAGGACCTGGACTGGGACCTGGCCCGGTTGGCCTGCGACGCCGGCTGCGACTTCCTCCTCGCCTCCGACGCCCACGCGCCGCGGCACCTGGAGTTCGACGCCTACGCCGCCGCCATCGCCGTCAAGGCCGGCATCCCGCGGGAGCGGATCCTCAACGTCATGCACCCCGATGAGCTGGAGGTGTGGTTGGGGGACCGGTAGCGGCTCGCCAAGAACAATTCGTCGGACGAATTGTGGTGGGTCGTCGCTTTGCTCCGTCCCAAGCCGTCGCATTCCATCGCACGTCGCACGTCGCAACCACGAAGACACCAAGACACGAAGGGGTTCAGGAAGACATCGCAGCATCGGAGGCTACGGGTCTGTTGAGTCAACTGGCGCCTGGGTCTCCGCGACGCTCCCTGGCTCCGACATCGTGAATCCCCTCCGGCCGAGATCCCAGGTCTCTATCAGGCAACCGGTTGCTGACATCTCTCCAGATCAGCTTGCGATGGCTCCTTTCCTTCACCCCTCGGAAACCCGCAGGGAGGAGGCGAAGCCTCCCTCCATGTGGGTTTCCGAGGGCGGGCGGGGGGGGGGTGGGGGGTGGGAGTCTGAGTGAACTCGACGGACCGCTTCCGGTGAGGGAGACCCACCGCCGCGCCGCAGGCGCGGGACGGCTTCGGCCACTCGTCGGCGGCGAGCGCTCGCGCTCGACGGCGACGATGGCCGAAGCCGTGAGCGGCCGGCAGAGCCGGCCGCGGAGGTGGGTCGGTTGGCGCCCCTAGTACAGCGGGAAACGAGCGGTCAGCGCGTGGACCTCGGCCTTGACGGCGTCCATCTCATCGTTGAACCGCGCCATCT
>DATHSO010000175.1:0-9822 GCA_035464095.1 Candidatus Methylomirabilota bacterium
CCGCAGCGGCCCGAGAGCTTGTCCTCGTGGGCGTAGAAGCAGGCCAACAGGCGGCCCTCGCCCTGGGTCACCTGGCTGCAGAAGGCCGTGATCTCCGGCTCGCAGGCCGTCATCACGTGGTCGATCATGCCCACCTCGCCCTCTTCGGCCCAGGCACCGCCCACGCTGAAAATCAGGACCGCGAACACCGCCACGAACAGGTTCCGTTTCATCCCTTCCCCCTTTTTCGCGTTTCGAGCGATCTCGACGTCTTTCTGAGTCTCAGGAAACCGCGCCTACCATAGCACCGAGCACCGTCGGTGGGGAATCCCGATGGCCACCGCTCGAGCCCGGTCAAAGCCGCCAGCGAAGGCCGCCGGTGATCCGGCGCCCGGGAGCCGGGTAGCCGGCGATCTCCTGGTACGATTCGTCGGCCAGGTTGCGCACCCGCAGTAGGACCTCGAGGCCGGCAACCAGCTCGCAGGCCAGGGACAGGTCGGCGGTGATGTGGCCGCCGAGCTCGACCCGCTCGAAGGTCGTTGGGTCGACGTCGGGGCGGGAGCCCACCCAGAGCACGGTGAGGGCGCCACTGAGCGGGCCCCACAGCTCGCCGTGAAGGGTCCACGAGGCGCTCCACTCGGGTCGGCGCAGGAGCGGCTCGCCGGCTTCGTTCTCGGTGTCGAGCCAGGTCAGCTGCGCCATCGAGACGAGGGCGTCGCCGAGAGGTGCATCCCACGCCAGCTCCGCCCCGCGCATCTCGGCCTCGGCGACGTTGGCGAAGGCATAGCTCGCGTAGTCGAAGTCGACCAGGTCCTCGATCCGGGTCGAGAACAGGTTGAGCTGCAGCCTGGACGGGCCCGCGAGCCAGCTCAGGCCGACCTCGACCGACTGCGAGCGCTCGGGCTCGAGCTCGGGGTTGCCCGAGAACGGGAAGTAGAGCTCGCCCACCGACGGCTGCCGGAAGGCGCGCCCGTAGGCGGCGCGGAGCTCGAGGCGATCGACCGGCCGCCAGCCGAGGGCGAGCCGGGGCGACAGCTCCGAGCTCCACTCGTCGGCGTCGTCCCAGCGCACGCCGGCGATGACGCTCAGGTCGTCGCCCGCCTGCCACACGTCCTGGACGAAGGCGCTCGCGACCTCGGTGGTCGCGCCGTCGAGGTTGACACCGTAGGACGAGGAGTCGGTGACCTCGTCCTGCCGCCACTCGCCGCCCCAGGTGAGCTGGTGGTCGCCGAGCTCGTGGCGGCTCGCGAGCCGGGCCTGGGTGGTGTCGGCGGCGGTGTCGGATGCCGTGAAGCCGAAGGGGTCGTCCGGGTCGCGGAAGCTCAGCTCGCGCTCGACCACGGACGGCACCAGCTCGAGATCCCAGGCGTCGGTGACGCGAACCCGCACGGGCACCGCGAGCAGCCGCTGGTCGGCCCGCTGCCGGCGGTTGGGCGTCAGCGACGTCGGGTCCGAGAACGGGATCCCCACCTCCGACTCCAGGTCCTGGAGCAGGACCGCCACCCGGCTGCCCTCGCCCCAGCTCCAGCCGGCATCGACGAGCACTTGGCGGAGGTCGAAGTCGCTGTTGTCGAGCTCGCCCTCTCCCTCCCGGTCCACCCCGGAAGCATAGAGGTCGAGCCCGTCGCCGGCCCAGCTCACCACGCCCTCCAAGCGTCGCCAGTCGTCCTCACCACCCTCGGCGAGCAGGGAGGCGCCGAGGCCGTCCGTCGCCCGGGCCGGCACCACGTTGACGACCCCGCCCACCGCGTCCGCCCCCCACAGCGCCGAGAAGGGCCCGCGGGCGACCTCGACCCGGGCGATGCCGGCGGTCGGCAGGAGGCTCCAGTCGTAGCCCCCGAAGTAGGGCGAGCTGAGCCGCACCCCGTCGAACAGGGCCAGGGTGTGGTCGGACTCGGTGCCGCGGGTGAAGACCGAGGTCACCGAGCCCTCGTCGCCGCCGCGCGCCACCGTCAGGCCGGGCACCCGGCGGAGCAGGTCGGCGACCGACTCCTCGTGACTGTCGTCGATCTCCTCCCGGCCAATGACCGTGACCGGCAGCGGCACCTCCTCCACCGGGGTCTCGGCGCCGGTGGCCGTGACGGTGAGGCTGCCCGTGAAGACGGACTGCTGGGCGAGCGCCGGCGGGCCCCACAGCGCGAGCAGGCACACGACGGCTGCGATGGGACATGGGATCCAGGGACGCATACGAAACCTCCCGTTTCTCATTCGGGGCGGCAGGTCTCCTGACTCCCGGATCGCCCGACCTCGTTCGCCTTCCCGGCGGCTCGACCCCGCAGGATCGCGGCCGTCAGTGGCTGGGCTCGAAGCCCCAGAACGGTTCGTCCCCGTTCACAGTGGCTGGGGCCGTGCCGGACTCTCACCGGCTTCCCTCGATGCGCCTGCGGCGACCGTCCCGTGGCCTCACCCTACGCCCGCGGCCGGCCGGCGTCAACGACCCCCCTCCCGATCACCCCAGCGTTTGTCAAGTTCCCCCCACACGGTGCCAGGTACGGTCCGGAGCGAGTTTGTCAAGTCGACGACGAGCGGAGGCGGCAGCGCCGAGTTTGTCAAGTCGCCGTACCTGGCACGGTATGGGGGGAGTTTGTCAAGTCGCCGTACCTGGCACGGTGTGGCGAAAGCCAGCGGCTCCCAGCGGTCGGCCGAGCCTCCTGAACGATCCGAACGAGGATCGTTCGGCATCGAGCCGACGTGCCACACCGACCTCCGGATCGGCGCCGCCCCGCGACTCCCAGGGTCTCCGAGGGGGCTCAGCTCCCAGCGGCGACGAGCCGCTCGACCAGGCGACGGGCGACCCGGAAGGCGTCCTTGGTGCAGCCGTTGATCGAGACCCCGCGGTAGGAGGCGCCGGTGAAGAGCAGGCCCGGCAGCTCGTCCTCGAGGCGCTCCGAGCGGCGCACCCGCTCGAGGTGGCCGACCGTGTACTGGGCGATGCCGCGGGCGAAGCGGAACTCGGTGCGCATCTCGGGCTCGCCGTGCACGCCCATCACCGTGGCATGGTCGGCGGCGGCGGTGGCGTGGAGTTCGTCGACGCTCAGCCCGGTGATTCCGGGGTCGTGGGCGCCGCCGAGGATGGTGCGCAGCAGCCGGCGGCCGGGCGGCGCCTGGCCGGGGAAGATGGCGTCGCTCCACAGGGTGCCGAGGCTGCGGATGCCCTCGCTGCGCGGAATCAGCACGCCGAAGCCCGAGAGGGGATCGCTCAGGTGCTCGGCGGGGTGGCCGTGGCAGACCACGTCCACCGGCGCGTGCTCGATGGCGGCGAGCGCCTCGGCGGTGCTCGGATCGAGACCGGCGATGAGCCGCGCCGCCGCGAAGGAGGGCACGGCGAGGATCACGGCGTCGGTCGTGATCGCGCCGCCGTCGCGGACCACCCGGAAGCGGCCATGTTCGATCGGCTCCACGGCGGTCACCGGCGACGCCACCCCGAGGGCTCCACCGAGAAGCTCCGCGAGGCGGTCGGTGAGGCGGCCCATGCCGCCGGTGAAGGTGTGGAGCACGGCGTTGGGCCCGGCCGGACCGCCGGCGGTCGTGCCCGCGCGCTTCGCGGCCCGGCGCTTGGCAATGAGGGCCCGGAAGAGACCCCCGTGCTCGCGCTCCATCTCGACCATCTTCGGGAACACCGCCGCCAGCGAGAGCCTGGTGGTGTCACCGGCGAAGATCCCCGACACCATGGGGTCGAGCATCATCTGGGCGAAGCGCCGGCCGAGCCGCCGCCGGCCGAAGGCGTCCACGGTCTCGTCGGCGCCGTCGCGCTTGGCCGGCACCGCCACCTCCAGGGCCATGCGCAGCTTGGCGCCGAGGGGCAGGATGTCCGAGGCCAGGAAGGCCGGCGGGCTGGTCGGCACCCGGCGCATCCGGCCGCCGTGGAAGATGTAGCGGTTGGCGCTCGTCTCGTCCGCCGCCACGAGGCTGTCCTTCAGCCCGATCCGCTCGACCAGGTCGAGAGTCGCGGGCTCGTTGTCGAGGAAGCCGTTGGGCCCCCACTCGCAGGTGTAGCCGTCGACGTGGTCGGTGCGGGTGGAGCCGCCGTGGCGGAGCGCCGCCTCGAGCACCGACAGGTCAACCCCCAGGCCGCGCTCACGGGCGAGCTCCCGCACCAGGTAGCCGCTCGCCAGCCCGGCGATGCCGCCGCCAACCACCACCACCCGCGGCCGCCTCTCAGCCACCGTTGCTCCCGCCTGGTCTTCTCGGTTGGTGGTCGCTGTGTTTCTGGTCATGGTCCCGGTCGTGCTCCCCGTCGCGCGCTGGATTCGGTACCTCTCCAACGGCACCCTCGATCGAGGCACGAATGGTACCGATTTTTTCGAGACCCGTTGTCACCGTTGCGTAAGAAGCTCGCCGGCGTCCGCTCCCGCCTCCGCACCCGGACCCGGACCCGGACCCGCACCCGGACCCGTGCCGGTCCCCGTACCCGTGCCCGTGCCCGTGCCCGATGTCAGCGTCAGGATCAGCGACCAGCGGCAGCAATCAGCCCCCCACCCTTGTTGCCCCGGGAGACGCCGGGGAAGTAACACAACACCGGTTCCAGCAGACATCCCCGACAGCGTCCGCGGGGGTGTTACTTAGGAGCGGCGGCGATCAGCAAGCACCGGCAGCGGCAGCGGCGGTGAGCAGCGTCCGGAACCGGATTGTGCGCTACCGAGTGCCTCAGCGCCCTTGAGGGCGGGTGTAAAACCCGCCCCTACGAGACGAAACCGGCAACCACCCGCCGTACCCGGCACCAACGAGGCGAACCGGAAAACCGCTCGTAGGACCCGGACCCGGAGCCGGAGCTGGCCGCCGTCGCCGATCGCTGATTGCTGATCGCTGTCCCTGTTTGCGGCCCCTGATCGCCGCTCGCTCAAGCCTGCCGCGACCCAGCGCCATGGCCACCTCCGAGTCGTTCATGCGGTGCGGCGAGTCGACGCGCATCTCCACCTCCTCGCCCGCGCCGGCGCAATCGACGGGCCGCCGGCGCGTGCTAGCCTCGGCGCGGAAGGGAGGACCGGACCCGATGTTCGCGCGCCGGCCGCTGCGCGCCCTCCAGGTCGAGCCGACCAGCCGCTGCACCCGCCGCTGCGCGGTCTGCCCACGATCCGAGCTTGCCGACCGCTGGCAGAGCGGCGACCTGAGCTCCGACACCTGGGCCCGGCTGGCGCCGGACCTCCGGCTCGCGCGCCACGTCCACCTCCAGGGTTGGGGCGAGCCCCTGCTGCACCCCGAGCTCCGCGAGATGGTGCGGGACGCCAAGGCGGCGCGGTGCACCGTGGGATTCACCACCAACGGCGACCTGCTCGACGACCACGCCGTCTGGATCGTCGAGGAGAGCGTCGACCTTCTCGCCGTCTCGGTCGCCGGAGCCGGCTCGGACCACGCCCGGCTGCGCGACGGCTCGGACCTCGAGGCCCTGTGGCGATCGCTGGCGACCCTCGGGCGGCTGAGGCGCCGCCGCCGGCCGCGCCTCCAGGTCGCCTACCTGCTCACGGTCGACACCGCCGAGGGGCTGCACGAGGTCGTCCGGAGCGCGGCAACGGCGGGAGCGGACGAGCTCTACGTCACCCACCTCGACGTCGCGCCGAGCGTCGGGCTCGCGCGCCGCGCGGCCTTCGACGCCAACGGCCTGCGCCCCGGCGTCGCCGCCGCCCTGGACCGGGCGTCCGCCGCGGCCAGAGCCACCGGCCTCGCGTTCCGGGGCCCGGCCCGCCGACCCGAGGAGCTCCTGGCCTGTGCCCTCGACCCGACCCGCTTCGCCTTCGTGACCTGGTCGGGCGCCGTGGCGCCGTGCGTCAACCTGGCCCTGCCCGTCGACGGGCCGATCCCCCGCGTCACGGGCGGGCGACTGGTCGAGGTCGAGCCGGTGGTGTGGGGTCAGCTCGGCGACCGCCCCCTGTCCGAGATCCTCGACGGCGACGAGGCGCGACGCTTCCAGGAACCCTTCCGTGCCAGGCTCGCCGCCGAGCGGCACCTCGCGGCGGCCCAGAGCGGCTGGGGACCGTCGACCCTGCGCTGCCTCGAGCGCAGCGCCCGCGAGTGCGACCGGGCGCTGGAGGAGAACCCCTTCCCGGCCGCCTGCCGGGGCTGCCCCAAGGCCGACGGCTGGTGACCCCTACCGGGCGGTGTAGCCGCCGTCGATCACCAGCTCGGAGCCGGTGACGAACTTGGCCTCGTCCGAGGCGAGGTAGACGATGCCCCAGGCGATGTCGTCGGGCTGGCCGACGTGGCCGATGGGGTGCGCCTCGTCGAGCTGCTTGCGGAAGGCCTCGACCCCTTCCTCGGACCGCTTGCCCAGCTCCTCCACGAGGGGCGTCCAGATGTAGCCGGGGTGAACCGAGTTCACCCGGATGCCGTCGGAGGCGTAGAGCATGGCGTCGGTCTTGGTCATGAGCCGCACCGCGCCCTTGGACGCGTGGTACGGCGGCAGGTCCGGCGCGCCGACGATGCCGTAGATCGACGACATGTTGATGATGCTGCCGCTGCCCTGCCGCCGCATGATCCGCAGCGCCTCGCGGGTGCACAGGAACACCCCCGTCACGTTGATCGAGATGACCTTCTCCCACTCCTCCACCGTGATCTCGTGGGTCGGCTTGTCGACGCCCGAGATGCCGGCGTTGTTGACCAGGACGTCGAGCCGCCCGAAGCCGTCCCCGACCTTGGCGAAGACCTCACGCACCTCGTCCTCGGAGGCCACGTCCATGTGCCAGAACGCCGCGGTCCCGCCACCGCCGGAGATCTCGGACACCACCGCGGTGGCGGCCTCGTCGTCGATGTCGGTCACCACCACCTTGGCGCCCTCGCCGGCCATCGTCAGGCACGTGGTGCGCCCGATCCCGAGGCCGCCTCCCGTCACCAGAGCCACCTTTCCATCCAGTCGTCCCATGTCTCGTCCTTCCCGATCCGGTGGAGGGCTCCCGCCGGACCTCGGTTGTCGCCACCGACGCTGACCGAAACGGCACCACGGGGCCATCGGGGCAGCCTCCGGACCCGGCAGGGGCGAGCCACGAAGGGCCCGGACCCGCACCCGGACCCGGACCCGGACCAGCGGCAGCGGCAGTGATCGGTCAGGACCCGGGCTTGGCGCTACCGGCCGCCACACGGCCCGTGAGGGCGGGTGTGAAACCCGCCCCTACGAAACGCAACCGGCAACCAGCAGCCCCTGGGGATCCTCCCCAAAGGGGGAAGCTCGCGCCCGGGACGGAAATACCGGCGGCCGATTTTCGATACACGAATAAGAGAATACGACGCATGTTCAATCTCGAAGCGAGGTTCCGGGCCGTATCCCGGAGAACGGAGGATTCCGACATGACCTTCACGACACTCCACGGAGAAACCAGGGACGTGGAGCGTACCATCGAAGCCTTTCGACCCGCCTTCCGGGGCGAGCTCGTCCGCCGGGACGACCCGGGGTACGCCGAGTGCCGGAGGATCT
This sequence comes from Candidatus Methylomirabilota bacterium, assembly GCA_035464095.1. Taxonomy (GTDB): domain Bacteria; phylum Acidobacteriota; class Thermoanaerobaculia; order Thermoanaerobaculales; family Sulfomarinibacteraceae; genus JAHECW01. Next base: position 7,385 of record DATHSO010000175.1, read on the forward strand.
ACAACGCGATGATCGACCGCGAGCCGGCGGTGATCGCGGTCTGCTCCGACGTCGCGGACGTGGTGGCCGCGATCCGCCTGGCCCGGAAGCACGACCTGCTGACCTCGGTCCGCGGGGGCGGCCACAACGGCGCCGGCCTCGCCCTGTGCGACGGCGGTCTCACCATCGACCTGTCGCAGCTTCGCGGGATCCGCGTCGATCCGGCCGGCGACACCGCCCGGGTCGAGGCGGGCTGTGTGTGGGCCGACGTCGACCACGCCACCCACGCCTTCGGTCGTGCGGTGCCGAGCGGCATCATCGGCACCACCGGGGTCGCCGGCCTCACCCTCGGCGGAGGCCACGGCTACCTCACCCGAAGGTACGGCCTCACCGTCGACAACCTGCTCCAGGCCGACGTCGTCCTCGCCGACGGCTCGGTCGTGACGGCGTCGGACAGCTCCCACGAGGATCTCTTCTGGGCGATCCGCGGAGGCGGCGGCAACTTCGGCGTGGTGACGTCGTTCCTCTTCAGGACCCGGCCGGTGTCGAACGTGCACGCCGGGCCCGTGCTCTGGTCGCTCGACGACGCCGAGGAGGTGCTGCGCTGGTACCGCAGCTTCAGCCCGTCGGCGCCGGACGACCTCTACGCGTTCTTCGCCTTCATGGTAGTGCCGCCCGCACCCCCCTTCCCCGAGGAGCTTCACGGGCGGAAGGTGTGCTCCCTCATGTGGTGCGCCACCGACACCGACCACGGGAGCGAACGCATCGAAGCGGCGACGGCCGGCCTGCCGGCCCCGCTGTGGGCACACGTCGGCGGGTTGCCGTTTCCCGCACTGCAGAGCGCCTTCGACCGCTTCTACCCACCAGGGCTCGAGTGGTACTGGAAGGGCGACTTCGTGCGCGAGATCGACGACGAGACAGTGGCGCTCCACCTCGAGCACGGCAGCGCGCTGCCAACACCCCACTCCACCATGCATCTCTACCCCATCGACGGCGCCGTGCACGACGTGCCGGCCGGAGCCACGGCCTTCGCCCACCGCGATGCCAACTGGTCCATGGTCATCACAGGAGTCGACCCGGACCCCGCCAATCGCGATGCCATCACCGGCTGGGCGCGGGACTACTGGCAGGCGCTCCATCCCCACTCTGCGGGGGGTGCCTACGTCAACTTCATGATGGAGGAGGGCACGGACCGGATCCGCGCCACCTACCGCGACAACTACGACCGACTGTGTGCGGTCAAGCGCCGCTACGACCCGGACAACCTCTTCCGCGTCAACCAGAACATCGCTCCCGCCGAGGCGCCCTAGCGGCGGCTGTCGGGAGGCCCAGCCATGGCCGTGACGAGTCCCCTTCGGGCGCAGGTGCCGAAAGACCTCGAGGCGGACTCCGGAAGCCGCGGGAAACCACGGCCACGGACGCCGGCAGATCCGATCGGCAATACAATGGAGCCTGCGACGCGTTACTCCTGACGACGAACCGGCGACACTGCCGTAAGCGGGCCGGAGCACACGAGGAAGGCCACCATGCGCGACCGTCGAAACCCCACTTCATTCGACCGCGAAGCTGCAACGCTTGGTCCCTCCCCCGCCCCGGCGGCGCGCGGTGTCCTGTCTCGGCTCGCCCTGGCCGTTGCGATCGCGGCCCTGGCCGGCACGGCCGCCGCCACAGAGCCCCTGACGCTGCGCCTCGGTTCGGACGAGTGGCCTCCGTTCACCGGCGGCACCGGCACCGAGCGCGCCGCCCTCGACCTGGTCCACGGCGCCCTCGACCGGGCCGGGGTGGCCGCCGAGACGACCATCTCCGACTGGAAGGCGGTCGAGACCGCGATCCGCCGCGGCGAGCTCGACGGCAGCGCCGCCATCTGGCGCAGCGAGCGACGGGAGAAGGATCTGCTCTTCTCCGAGCCCTACCTGGAGAACCGCCTGGTTCTCATCGGCCGCAGCGGCAGCGACGTCTCGGCCCGGCGGCTTACCGACCTCGCCGGCAAACGGGTCGCCGTGGTCGGCAACTACGCCTACGGCGAGTCCATCGACCAAGCGGTCGGGGTGCTCTTCGTGGGCACCCACAACGACCAGGACAGCCTCGACCGCCTGCTGGCGGGGGACGTCGAGTACATGCTCATCGACGAGCTCGTGGTCCGCCACCTGCTGGACTTCCAGCCCGAGGAGGTCGAGCGGCACCTCGAGGTGGGCCTCAACCCGCTCGCCCGCCGGACTCTTCACTTCGCGATCCGCCGGGACGTCCCGGGGGCCGAGGCGATCGTCGCCGCTTTCAACGCCGAGATCAGGAAGATGCTGGGCGACGGTAGCTACGCCGAGATCCTCCAGGTCGGCTGGATCCGGGTCGACGTCGACGGCGACGGCCTGTACGAGCTCGTGCCTTTCGGCGAGCACGTCGGCGACACACCGCCGGGCCGGGTCTACGACGTGTTCGGCGAGCTGCCCGAGGAGACCCCG
>DATHSO010000176.1:0-20628 GCA_035464095.1 Candidatus Methylomirabilota bacterium
GCGAGCATGCCGCCGTCGACGGGGATGACCGCGCCGGTCATCCAGGAGGCGGCGTCGGAGAGCAGGAAGAGGACGACCGCCGCGACCTCGCTCGGCTGGCCGATCCGTCCCAGGGGGTGGATGGCGCCCATGCCCCTGACCTGCTCGTCGCTCAGGCCGCGGGTGGCGTGGATGGGGGTGTCCACCACCGCCGGCATGACCGCGTTGACCCGGACCGCCGGCGCCCACTCCAGCGCCAGGCTCCTGGTCAGCTGGTTGAGGGCGGCCTTGGCGGCGTTGTAGGCGGCCATCCCGGGAATGGCCTTCTCGGCGAGGGTCGACGAGACGTTGACCACCGCCGATGAGGGGCCGGCCTTGAGCATGGGCCCGAGGGCCCGGCACAGCAGGTAGGGAGCTCGAACGTTGACCGCGAAGGCGAGATCCCAGGTCTCCGGGTCGGTCTCGTCGAGGGACGCCATCGGCGCGACGCCGGCGTTGTTGACCAGGCCGTCGACCCCGCCCCAGCGCGTCCTGACCGCATCCGCCAGCCCCGCCACCGAGTCGGCATCGGCGATGTCGGCCGCGTGCCACCAGGCCTTCCCGCCGAGCTCGGCGACGGCCTGGCGGAGGGCGTCGGCACGGCGCGCCACGAGGCAGACCTCGGCGCCGGCCGCGACGGCGGCGCGCCCGACCTCGAGGCCGATCCCGCTCGACGCGCCGGTAACGACGATCCTGCGATTGCGTACATCCAGCATGAACCCTCCCCGGAACCCCGAGCTCGCGACTGCAGCAGCATCAACGGCCGCCGGGTATCATGGAGGAGTCCGATGAACCGAGCCGAACCCACCCCGCGGCCCTCCGGCCGACGCCTCGTACAACCGGCCGTCGGGCCCGACATTCCAGCACCTCGCTGGCCAGGCTGCCCGGGGGTGGCCGCGCCATGAGTTCCGCCATGCTCCTGCTCGCCCTCCTCGGCCCACCCACGGCCGCGCTCGCCGCCGGCTTCGTCTTCCGCGGGCGGGAGGCGTCGCCTGTCGCCACGATCGTCCTCAACGCCCTGTCGCCAGGAGCCGGCCTCGCCGCCTCCGGCAGGCCGACCCTGGAGACCGCCCTCGCCGTCCTGATGGCCCAGGCGAGCCTGCTCGTCGCCGGCAGCGTCGGCTCCCTTCTCTCCTACGTCCCGTTCATGGTCGTCGGCGCCTTCTGGGGGGCGGCCCACACCCCGTTCAGCCCGCTGCTGAGCGGCCCCATGTCCCGGCCCCCGACCCCCGTTGAAACCCCGTCGTCGCCGCCGCAGCTCGGCTCGTCCCCGGCCCCGGCGCGGGTACCGCCGGGATCGCGCGAGGAGACGGACGACCACGAGGGCGCATCCGCCGGCTACGCCGTCGAGATCCTTTGCACCGAATGCGGCGCCGGGGTGCCCGTTCCGGTGCTCCACCACATGGCGCGCTGCGGCTTCTGCGGCAGCGACCACCTGGTCGTGGGCCAGGAGGAGACCCTCTACCTGACCGTCCCCGAGCGCACCCCCACCGAGATCGAGCTCCGGGAAGCACTCCTCGACCACTACCGGTACCAGCACTACCTGAAGCTGTTCCGGACCTCGGTCCCACTCATCCAGGCCGGCGGCACCGAGGTCAGCCCCTCCGGCGTTCTGGTCAGCCGGCCCGAGACCGAGGCCGCTGCCGCGGCGGCGGAAGCCGCCATCGCCAAGAGGGCAGACGCCTACAGAGTCCGGCTAGCCAGCACGCTCACCCTCATACGGACACTTCGATTCCTCGCCCCCTACCGCCACGGCATGGGCACCTTGTACCAGGCCGCTTTCGGACGCCGGCCTTCGGACCACGAGAAGAGCCTGAGCTTCGCCATCGGCACCGTCGAGGCCTCGGCCCTCGCCAGCGGCGCCCTCGCCCTGCCGGAGATGGGCCGCCTCAGCTACCTCAGGGCTCTGCGGCCGGCCGCCGACTGCCCCGCCGACGCCGCCACCCTGCCGCTCGACCGCGGCGAGGACACGCTCGAGCGCGCCTTCGGCCACCTCGACCGCAAGCAGCTCGACCGGAGCATGGCCACCATCCGGCTCGCCTCACGCTTCTCACAGGAGGTCTCGGCGGTGCTGTGGCGGGCGTGGTGGGTCGTCGAGGTCGCCGGGTCGGGGATCCACGAGACCCTGTTGGTGGACAGCGCCTCGGGCTCGGTCGCCGGACCCGCCCCCACCCTCGACCCCGAGGTCCTTGTCGAGCTGCCCCGGGAGGCCCTCGAGCCCGGCCGCGGCCTGCGTTTCGTGCCCATGGAGTGCCCGACCTGTGGCGACGAGTTCCCCTTCGACAGCGACGCCGTCCTCCACTTCTGCCGCAACTGCCACCGCCTGTGCCGGGTTCGCGGACAGCGAAAGGAAACTGTCGAGTACGGCCGCGCCGACGGTGCTGAGGATGTCGCCGGCGACAGCGACCTGGTGCCCTTCTGGTTGTTCCCTCTCCGCCTGCGCACACCCTCGGGCGAGCTCGTCACCGACCTCGCCCACCTCAAGGACGGCCTCGACGGCACTTACGACCAGATCGGCGACGGCGCCCCCGTGCGACAGCATGGCCTCCATGTCCCGGCGGTGCGCTGCATCAACTCGCGCCTCATGGGCGAGGCCTTCAACCGGCTCTTCGAGTTCACGATCCGCCAGCGCCTCAGCCTGGTGGGCGAGCGCTTCCCCCTCGACGAGCAGCCCAGCCCATGGTCGATCCACCTCGACGAGCCCGAGGCCCGGGTCACGGCGCCCCTCTACCTCGCCAACGTCTTCGGCCGCCGCGACCTCGCCCGGGCCAACGTCAACCAGGTGGCCGACCGGCTCTTCGACGCCATCCAGGAGGCCCCGGGCCGGCTCGTCTACCTGCCGGTCCCCCGGGCCGTCACCAACCCCTTCCGCGACTACGTCGGTCGCTACCGCGGTCGCGCGCTGCAGAACGCCACCAGGGGCTCCTCCTGAGGCGGGCGTCTTCGACTTTCCGAAAAGCCGATCAGCCGGCTCCGAGCCGCCTGATCGGCTTTTCGGAACTGGGTTATCCTGATCGCACGGAACGACATCGACCGGAGGAGACATGGCAGCCGAGATCTTCACCGAACAGTGGGCCAGGCAGTGGAGCGACGCCATCAACGCCAACGCGGAGTACAAGAAGGCGGCGACCAAGTGGGAGGGCGCCATCGGCATGATCATGACCGTGGACGGCGACATGGGGATCCCGTCGGAGCGCATGGTCATTGCCGACCTCTGGCACGGCGACTGCCGCAAGGCGTGGGCCGCAGGCGAGGCCGAGCTGGCCGACACCCCCTACCTCATCAAGGCCAGCCCGGCCACCTGGAAGAGCGTCCTCGCCGGCAAGACCGATCCCATCGTCGGCCTCATGGGCGGCAAGCTCAAGCTCGCCAAGGGCAGCCTGTTCGCCCTGCTGCCCTACGCCAAGGCCGCCAAGGAGCTGGTCAACTCGGCCATCGCCGTCGACACCAGCTACCCCGAGGGCTGGGACTGACGGCGGGCCGCGTCCCGCGGCCCACCCCCGCGTCCGCGTCCGCGTCCGTGCCCGTGCCCGATAGCGGTCCCAGCGGCAGCGGCAGCGGCAGCGATCAGGGGCGGCGATCAGGGGCAGCGGTCAGCGCCTCCGGGACGCGCGGGCCCGGTGCCTCCCCCGGGACGTGCCGGGTACGCCATTGTGCTCCCGAGGCCCTCCCCGCAGGCAGCGCCTCCCGCACAATGGCGCTACCGGGCACTCCACGGGAATCGCGCCTCGGAAAGGGTCTCCCGGCTGCGACGTAGGCCGCCGCTCGATGAGACGGCGCGGTCGCAGCCCTCCCCGTCGCCTCCGCGCGACCGCGCCGGCTCATCGACGATGGGGCGCCAAAGGCGGCCCAGAAGGCCGGTGCCCCGGGACGCACGGCCACGCGCCCAGCGGCAGCGGCAGCGGCAGCGATCCGGGGCAGCGGTCAGCGCCCCCGGGACCCGCGGGCAGGGCGCCTCCCCGGTACGTGCCGGGTACGCCATTGTGCCGGCAACCTCTGGCCTGGAGGCCGCGCGGGCTCGGTGCCTGGCTCTCTTTTCGTCCGCGTCTCGGGAAGCTCCCTTCCGGATGCGGATGCGGATGCGGACGGGGGAGAGCACACAGGATTGCCGCAATGCGGCCAAAACCGACCCCCGACAGCCTCGCCGGAAGGCCGGTAGAACCCCAGAAATTGCTCTTGAAATCTCTCAAATCAAAACAATTTGCCGCTTTGCGGCAACAATCCCTTGACAGCCATGCCGCAGCGCGTTATATTCTGCCTGTCCGGAATGCCGCAGGGCGGCAAGACTGTTACGGAAACCAGCAGAGAACCGGCGCCACGCGCCACACGAGCCGGGCAACCGGCAAGGAGGAATCGATGAACACGAAGAAGAAAGCCAAGGAGCTCCAGCACGACGTGGCCGCCTCGGCCCACCAGATCTGGCTCGCCGGGCTGGGCGCCGTCGCCACCGCCCAGGAGGAGGGCGGCAAGCTCTTCAAGAGCCTGGTCGAGAAGGGCGAGGACTTCGAGAAGAGCGGCAAGGAGCAGGTCGAGAAGGCCAGGGGCGCCGTCAGCGGCGTCAGGGTCGTGGCCGAGTCCTACTGGGAGACCTTCGAGCGCACCCTCGACGAGAAGGTGACCGCGGTGATCCACCGCATCGGCGTGCCCACCAAGGACGAGATCGACGTCCTCACCGAGCGGGTCGAGAAGCTCACCGCCGCCATCGACAAGCTGCGGGCCAAGGAGACGCCGAAGCCGAAGCCCCGCACCACCGCCGCCCGCAAGGCCACGACCACCAAGAAGCCGGCAGCCGCCACCAAGACCCCGGCCACCGAGTGACCGCCTGGTCGGCGGAACCGAGATCGGACGACGGCGCCGCCCCCCGCGGCGCCGTTCGCCGTTGCACGGCCCCGGCCAGTCCGCTACCGTAGAGCCATGACGGGCACCATCGCGATCGTCGAGGACGAGCAGAACATCCGGGACAACGTGAGCTTCGCCCTCAAGCGCGAGGGCTACCGGGTCGAGACCTACCCCGACGGGCTCGCCGCGTGGGAGGCCTTCGAGCGCGCGCTGCCCGACCTGGTGATCCTGGACATCATCATGCCGCGCATGGACGGCCTCGAGCTGTGCCGGCGGCTGCGCTCGGTGTCCGAGACCCTTCCCATCATCTTCCTGACCTCCCGCGACGAGGAGTTCGACCGCGTCCTCGGGCTCGAGCTCGGTGCCGACGACTACCTGTGCAAGCCGTTCTCGGTGCGGGAGCTGGCGGCGCGGGTCAAGGTCCTGTTCCGGCGCCTGTCCCTGATCAACGACCAGAGCTCCGCCGACGAGGAGGAGCTCCTCGAGGTCGACGGGCTGGTGCTCGACCTGCGCCGCTACGTCGCCCGCTGGCGAGAGCGGACCGTGCCGCTGACGGTCACCGAGTTCATGATGCTCCACGCCCTGGTGCGGCGGCCGGGCCACGTCAAGACCCGCCAGCAGCTCATGGAGCAGGGCTACCCCCACGACACCTACGTCTCCGACCGCACCATCGACTCGCACATCAAACGGATCCGCAAGAAGTTCCTCGGCCTGGACCCGGACTTCGACCGCATCGAGACCGTCTACGGCCTGGGGTACCGATGGACCGAGGGTCCCCAATCGTGAGTCGGCCCCGGCGGACGCGGCCGGTTGCCTGACGGAGCGGAGGGACGACGTGCCCCTCCGATTGCCCCGCTGGCTGTCGCGGATCTCGGTGCGGTTGCTGGCCTTCAACATCCTCGTGGTCTTCCTGCCCATGGCCGGGGTGCTCTTCCTCGACACCTACGAGCGCCACCTCCTCGAGGCCCAGGAGCGCACGATGGCCCAGGAGGGGCGGCTGCTCGCCGCTGCCATCGAGGCCACCGACCAGATCCTCGCCGACGACGCCCGGCGCATCCTGGTCAAGCTCGGCGGCCGCCACCTGGCGCGCCTGCGGGTGGTGGATCGCGACGGCAAGCTGCTCGCCGACTCAGCCCGCCTCGGCCCGCGGCGCGACGAAACCGAGACCCCGGAGCCCGAGACGACGGCGGACCAGGCACCCTTGCTCTACCGCATCGGCTCCGCTCCGTTCCGCGCCCTGCGGCGCCTCACCGAACCGCCCGTGGAGCAGCCGGTCGACACCTGGGAGCCGGCGAGCTTCCTGGGCGCCCCGGAGGTCCGCAGCGCTCTCGAAGGCCGCTACGGGGCGACCACCCGCATCAGCCCCGGCGACCGTCCGTCGGTGACTCTCTACATCGCGATCCCGATCCGCCTCGACGGCGCGGTGGAGGGAGCCGTGCTGGTCTCCCAATCCACGAGCCGGATTCTCGTGGCGCTGCAGGCAGTGCGACTCGACGTCTTCCGGGTCTTCCTGGTGAGCCTGGTGGCGGCGATGGTGCTGACCCTGCTCATGGCGACCACCATCGCCCGCCCTCTCGGCCGGCTGCGGCGCCGCGCCGAGGCCATCCTCGACCGGCGAGGTCGGCTGCGGGGCAGCTTCGAGCCCAGCCGACGAGGCGACGAGATCGGCGAGCTCGAGCGCGCTCTGGCCGAGCTCACCCGCCGTCTCGAGGAGCACCTCCAGTTCACCGAGTCCTTCGCCGGCGACGTCGCCCACGAGTTCAAGAACCCCCTCGCCGCCATTCGAACCGCCACCGAGATGGCCCTCGAGGTCGACGACCCCGCCGAGCGGCGCCGCTTCCTGACCATGATCCAGCACGACGTGGCGCGCATGGAACGGCTCCTCAACGAGGCCCGGGAGATCTCGCGCATCGACGCCCGAATCGACGAGGAGGAGGCCGAGCCGGTGGCCCTGGACACCCTCCTCGAGAACCTGGTGGGCGCCTTCCGGATGCGCCGCGGCGACCGCGGCCCGGCCTTCGCGGTCGCCCTCGACGACCGCGACGTCCGGGTCACGGCGTCGGCCGACCGCCTGCTCCAGGTCTTCGAGAACCTCCTCGCCAACGCGGTCAGCTTCTCACCGCCCGACGGCACCGTCACCGTCACCCTCCGGGTCTCGGGCGACCAGGCGGTGGTGACGGTGGCCGACGAGGGGCCGGGAATCCCCGACGAGCACCTCGACCGGATCTTCGGCCGATTCTTCTCCTACCGGCCGGACGCTCCGGACGACGGCGGCCACTCCGGCCTCGGCCTCGCCATCGTCCGCGCCGTGGTCGAGGCCTACAACGGCGCCGTCACCGCCGGCTCGCGCTCCGGGGGCGGCGCCGAGCTCACCGTGCGGCTGCCGCTCGCGGGGTAACCCGACGGCCAGCGGACCGGATCGCCCATCGAATCACGGCACGCGGCAGAAGAAGCACTTGAGGTAGTCGCTCTCCGGACAGGCGGCCGACACCGGATGGTCGTGGCCGGCGCCGGTCTGCGCGAAGACCTGCAGGTCGCGATCGGTGGTGACGGCGACCGAGGCGAGCATCCGGAGGAAGTCGTCGCGGGAGACTCGACCGGAGCAGCTGCAGGTGACGAGGACCCCGTCGGGCGAGAGCAGACGCGCCGCGGCCTCGTTGAGGAAGGCGTACCCGCGCAGCGCCTGGGCGAGCCCCTTGCGCGACTGGGCGAAGCGCGGCGGGTCGAGCACGATCAGGTCGAAGCGCTCACCCGCCTCGGCCAGCTCGGGCAGGACCGCGAGAGCGTCGCCGGCACGCCACCCGATCCGGTCCTGACCGTTGCGGCGGGCGTTCTCGGCGGCGATCGCGAGCGCCGGCGCCGAGGCGTCGATCCCAAGCACCTCGCGAGCGCCGGCAGCGGCGAGGCCGACGGCGAAGCCGCCCGTGTAGCAGCAAACGTCGAGACAGCGCCGACCGCCGGCGAGGCGCGCCGCGGCGAGTCGGTTCTGCCGCTGGTCGAGGTACCAACCGGTCTTGTGCCCGACCCTCACGTCAACGAGGAAGACGAGGCCGTGCTCCCGGATCTCGATGCGGTCTGGGGGCTCGGCTCCGCGCGCCATCCTGTCGCTCAGCTCGAGCCCCTCCTGCTTGCCGATCCCCTTCTCGGTCCGCAGGTAGATGCCGCGCGCCGCCGTCAGCTCGCTGAGAATGTCGAGCAGGAGCTCGGTCCGCCGGGCCAACGCGAGGCTGGTGAGCTGCACCACCAGCCAGTCGTCGTAGCGGTCGACCACCAGGCCGGACAGGCCGTCGGCCTCGCTGAACACCAGCCGACAGGCGGTGCCGGGCGTCAGCCAGCCGAGGATGTCGCGGCGCAAGGCGATCGCCCGCCCGACGCGTCGGCGGAAGAACGCCGCGTCGAGCGCCTCCGCCTCGTCCCAGCTGTAGAGCCGGACCCGGATCTGGCTCCTGCCGTTGTACAGGCCGCGCGCCACGAAGGCGCCGTCGGCATCCCGTAGATCGACCTCGGCGCCGTCTTCCGGCGATCCCTCGACGCGGGTCAGCGCCCCTGAGAACACCCACGGGTGCCGGTGCCGGAACGGCGCGTCGTGACGCGGCTTCAAAAACGCGGACGGTCTCACGCGATGAAGATAGGTGAACGGCGCGCGAAAGTCAGCAGCCCGGCGACCCGGGCGGCTACCTGAGTCGTCGCCGGCCAGTCGCCCGTCTCCTCCCCGGGCGATCGGACGACCCCTGTGCTCCCGGGATAGCCGTCCAGCATCGCGAGCTGCTCGGCCGAGACCACCTCCCCGGTCGCGCCCTCATCGGCGCTTGTCGTCGCCGCGCTTCCTGCCGTCCCTGCCGCCCTTGGCGTCCTCGCCTTCGCCGGTCTCGCGGTCGGCGGGGAACAGGTCGCGAAGGGGGCCCACCAGGTCGGCCAGCGAGGACGTCAGCACCCCCGGCTCGCCGCCTCGCGGACGGCGCGGCGGCGGCCCTCCGTGCCCGCGGTCCCCGCCCCGCGGCGGGCCCGAACGCTCGCGGCCCCGCGGCCGGTCCTGGTCGCGGGGCCCGCCGCCCCCGCGGCGCGCCTCGCCCCCCTGACGCCGGCGCTGCTCGGCGAGATACGCCTTGCGGCGCTCGAAGAAGGGGTCCCGGGCGGCGTGGAAGCGCTCCCAGAGCTGGTCGTCGATGTCTCGACCGGCCGAGCCCGCCCGCTTCCACTCCTCGAGAAGCTCCTGCATCGCAGTGAAGGTCTCCTCATACTCGGTCGACGGCGCCAGCTCCTCGGCGCGGGCGATCAGAGCCTCCTTCGCGTCGCGGACCTCCGCCCGGTTCTGCTTGAGTTCCGCGAAGTGGGTGTTGCGGCGGGTGAAGAAGACCCGCCGGGCCTCGTTGAAGCGCTGCCACATGGCTTCGTCCTGCTCGCGCCCGGCCGAGCCCGCGGCCTTCCACTCCTGCATGAGCTCGTCCATGACCTCGCCGGTGGCCTTCCACTTGGTGGACTCGGCGAGGGCCTCGGCCCTCTCCACCAGCGCCGCCTTGGTGGCCTGCCTCTCGGCGATCCGACCCTCGATGCGGTAGATCTCGGCGTGGGCCCGTCCGAGCAGGCTGTCGTAGTCGCCGATCGCCTCGGCGCCCTCGACCCAGTGGACGAAGGACTGCAGGGACTTCAGGTTGCGGGCCGGGTTCTTGGAGCGGCGCAGCTCCCGGCAAAGGGCGGCGTACCGGCTCTCCAGCTCCTGGAAGCGGAGCAGCAGCTGGGCGATGGTCTCGGCGCGCTTGGACGGCGGGACCTGGGCGACGACCCGGTCGGCGTTGTGCTTCCCCGCCCGGACGTGGATCGCGCCGTCGTCGTCGACCCAGCCCCACTTCTCGCCGGTGCGCAGCAGCGCTGCCAGGTCGGGCTCGCCACTCCTGGGCGGGGGCGGTGCCTGACCGGCGTCCTCGGTGTCGTCGAGGTCGAGAGGCGTGGAGTCGGTGTCAGGCGCGTCGTCCATGAGCTCGTTGTCGTCCACCATGGCTGTCAAACCGTCCTCGGCGAAAGCCGCCACCAGCCGAGTGTACCTCTACCTCCGGCCCCCCGGCCGCAGGCTTCCGGCCGCCACGCCGGCCGCCAGGGCCGCGACGGACCCGAGCCCGCGAAACACGGTGAAGGCGCGCGCGGGCGACATTGCCCGCGGCCGCCAGTAGAGTGTGAGTGCGTCAGCAGCAAGCCGCTGGTAGCTCATGTTGCCGGCGGTGCGGACCAGGGTCGCCGCCTCGAGGCGGAGCTCGACGCGCCGCGGGTCGCCAGGAATCCGGCTTCGAGGCCCGATCACGAGCCGCTCGCGATCGCCGTCGGCGACCACGGCGACGGTCACGGGCTCCCGGTCCAGGTGGCGCAGCGTCACCGCGAGGCGGTCACCGAAGCGACGCCGGCGGCTACGGGTCGGCCGCTCGACCTCGCCCGCCGCGGCCGCCAGAGCGTCGTGCAGGTCGGCGGCGATCTCTTCGGGCGGCCGACCGCCCCGGACCACGCCCACCGCGGCGAGGAGGAGCAGCGGCTCGATGAGCTTGCCCAGAACCGACGACGCCCCCTTGCCGGCCAGGAAGCGGCGCCAGGTGCCGTGCCGGATCACGACCGCGGCGTGGAGTACCTGCAGGCGCACAGCGGAGATGCCGTTCGGAGCGACCACCGAGCCGAAGTTCGTGTAGAGGTCCCAGTCGCGGCTCGCCACCAGGCCCTCCCGGGCGTACCGCTCGGCGAGCTCGGTCCCCGGGTAGGGCGTCATCACGAAGAAGGTCGTGTTCTTCAGCTTGACGCCGTGGGAAAGGGCGTAGTCGGGGTAGGCCTGGATGTCGGCCTCGCTCTCGTGCTCGTGGCCGACGATCAGGAACTTGGTGAGCTGGATGTTCGCCCTCTCGAGGAGCTCGCCGGCCTGGTCGACGTGGCTGAGGTTGATGCCCTTGTTGAGCTCGCGGTGGGTCGTGCGGCTCGGGCTCTCGACGCCGCAGCCGATCCGGCAGAAGCCGACAGACTGCATCGTGGGCAGGATCTCGGCGGCGCGGACGATGTCCTCCGCCCGGGTTTCGACGATGAACCGGAAGTGGCGGTGGAAGCCGCCCTCCCGGATCATGGCGCACAGGCGCGCGACGCGGTCCGGGTCGGTCAGGAAGTTCGAGTCCCAGAACTTGACGTGCTTCCAGGCGCGCTTTCGGGCCGGGCGAATGGTCTCCAGCTCGGCCATGATCCCGTCGAGGCTGCGGCTGCGCCAGCTGCCGCCGATCAGGTGGTTGGCGCAGAAGACGCAGCGGCCGCGGCACCCTCGCGAGGCGTAGATGGTGTCGGTGTGGTAGTCGAGGCCCGACAGGCCGAAGCGCTCCGGCCGAAGCTCCCTGAGCGGCAGCGGCAGCTCGTCGAGGGCGGGCGCCGTCGTCCGGGTGGCACCGTGCACGACACGGCCGTTGTCGCGGTAGGAGATGCCGTCGATGCCGGCCGGCGAGCCCCGGCGGACCAGCTCGAGCAGGCTCTCCTCGCCCTGGCCCCGAACCACCGCGTCGACGTGGGGCGACGCCAGCATCTCGTCGGGCTCCGCCGTCGGGTGGTAGCCGCCGAGCACGACGAAGGCGCCGAAACGCTTCGCGATCTCGGCGTACTCGAGGGCTGAGCGGGCGCCGCAGGTGAAGCTGGAGACGCCCACGAGCTGCGGTCGGTGGCGGCGCAGGAAGCGCTCGAAGGCGGCGAGGGGCGCGCGGTCCACCGGCGACACCGGCAGCCAGACCTCGTCCACGTCGTGACGGATGACGGCGGCGAGGCCGCACAGCTCGACCAGATCGGGCACGTAGTAGTCGTGCAGGGCCGGGATGCGCTGGTGCGACTGGAGCAGGGCGACGGAGCGAAAGGCCATGACGTCGAGCCGAGGGTACCCGATCGCCGCTCGTCCTGGAAGCGGCATGCCGGGACCGACAACGGCCCGAGCCCGCCCCGACCGCGCCCGGCGGCGGCGACGGGGGCGCGGCCGGCGTCAGCGCTGCCGGCCGAGGATCCGCTCGACCTGGAGGGCGGCGCGAACCGCGGTCGGCCTGACGGCGCGATGCGCTCTACAGCTCCTTGACCGCCGCGAGCAGATCCAGGATCGCCTTCTTGCCGTCGGCGAAGAACATGAGGGCGTTGTCGGAGGCGAAGAGCGGGTTGGGAATGCCGGCGAAGCCCGGGCTCAGGCTGCGCTTGATGACCACGACGGTGCGCGCCTTGTCGACGTCGATGATCGGCATGCCCGCGATGGCGCTCTTGGGATCCGTACGGGCCACCGGGTTGACCACGTCGTTGGCGCCGACCACGATGGCGACGTCGACCTGGGCCATGGTCGGGTTGATGTCGTCCATCTCCACCAGCGCCTCGTAGGGAACGTCGGCCTCGGCCAATAGCACGTTCATGTGGCCGGGCATGCGGCCGGCCACCGGGTGGATGGCGTACTCGACGTTGGTGCCGCGGCCCTCGAGGGCCGTCGCCAGGTCGCGCACCGCGTGCTGGGCCTGGGCCACCGCCATGCCGTAGCCGGGCACGATGACCACCCGCTGGGCGCCGTCCAGGATCATGGCGATCTCGTCGGCGGTGGTGGCCTTGACGGTGCGGTAGATCTCGTCGTCGGCGGGGGTGTCGGCCCCCGGGCCCATGGTGCCGAACAGGACGTTGACCAGGGACCGGTTCATGGCCTTGCACATGATGGTGGTGAGGATGATCCCCGAGGCGCCCACCAGCGAGCCCGCGATGATGAGCACCGTGTTGTCGATGACGAAACCGGTGGCGGCGGCGGCGAGGCCCGAGTAGGAGTTGAGCAGGGCGATGACCACCGGCATGTCGGCGCCGCCGATGGACAGGGTGAGGATCACGCCCAGGATGCCCGCCACCGCCACGAGCAGCCAGAACAGGGGCTCGTCGCCGGGGTCGAGAACCACCAGCACCGCCACCGCCAGGGCCGCGAGAGCGGCAACCATCTTGATGGCGTCCATCCCGGGGAAGCGGTCCTTCCTGACGAGGAGGATGCCCGAGATCGCGAGCCCGCACAGAGCGACGAGCCACGCCGGCCAGGCGCCGGGGACGGCGGCCGCGTAGCCGAGGCACCCCACCGCCACAACCAGCGAGAAGCCGTACTTGACGACCCGCTGCCACGGGTGGAGCTTCCACTTCACGGCGAGGAACTCGGCGAGCTTGCCGAAGGCGACGTAGGAGCCGAAGAAGGTGACCGAGCCGATGAAGGCCGACGCCACGGTGGCGATGCGCATCTGCAGCCCGGTGTCGGCGGTCGCCGACGCGACCGCCGCGATCACCGCGGAGCCCGCCACCAGCACCGAGGCGGCGCCCCCGAAGCCGTTGAACAGCCCCACCAGCTCCGGCATCGCGGTCATCTTCACCCGCATCGCGGCGACTGCGCCGATCACCGCGCCGACGGCGACACCGATCAGGATGAGGGACCAGTCGTGGCGGCCGCTGAGCAGGGTTACGGCCACCGCGAGGGCCATGCCGAGGGCGCCGGCCCGGTTGCCGCGGACGGCGGTTCGCGGGTGGGCCATCCACTTGAGGTCGAGGATGAACAGGACCGCGGCCACCAGGTAGACGAGGTTGACGACCTGCTGGGAGAGCATCGCGCCCCCCTACTTCCGGCGCTCGCTGAACATCTTCAGCATCCGGTTGGTGACCAGGAAGCCGCCGACCACGTTGACGGTGGCGAAGGCCACGGCCACCGTGGCCAGGATCCTCGACACCTGGGGGCTGTCGATCGCCCCGGCGAGGATCAGAGCGCCGATGACGGTGATTCCCGAGATGGCGTTCGAGCCCGACATGAGCGGCGTGTGCAGGGTCGGCGGCACCTTGGTGATGACCTCGAAGCCGACGAAGATCGCCAGCACGAAGACGGTGAGCAGCATGACCAGGTCGCTCATTCCTCGGCACTCCCTTCGTCGCGCGCTTGGGCCTCCAGAACCCCCTCGTGCACGATCTCGCCGCCGCGGGCGATGAGGGTGCCCCGGGTGATCTGGTCCTCCGGGTCGACCACCAGCTCGCCGTTCTTGACCAGGTGGAGCAGGAAGGTGGTGAGGTTCTTGGAGTACATCTGGCTCGCGTGGTAGGGCACGGTGGCGGGCAGGTTGAGGGGGCCGAGGATCAGGACCCCGCCGTGGTCCACCCGCTCGCCCGGCCGGGTCAGCTCGCAGTTGCCGCCGCGCTCGGCGGCGAGGTCGACGACCACCGAACCCCGGCGCATCCCCTCCACCATCTCCCTGGTCACCAGCACCGGCGCCCGCTTGCCGGGGACCGCCGCGGTGGTGATGACCACGTCGCTGTCTGCGACCACCGACAGCATCATCTCCCGCTGCTTGGCGTAGAAGTCCTCGCCGAGCTCGCGGGCGTAGCCGCCGGCGTCCTCCGCGGCGCCGGTGTCGAGCTCGAGCTCGACGAAGGTCGCGCCCAGGCTGGCCACCTGCTCCTTGACCGCCGGCCGCACGTCGTAGGCGTGGACCACCGCGCCGAGCCGCCGGGAGCTCGCGATGGCCTGCAGCCCCGCGACCCCGGCGCCGACCACGAAGACGCGGGCCGGGGACAGGGTGCCGGCGGCGGTCATCATCATCGGGAAGAGCCGGGGCAGGGCGTCGGCCGCCAGCAGGACCGCCTTGTAGCCCGCGACGGTGGCCATGGACGACAGGATGTCCATGCTCTGGGCGCGGGTGATGCGCGGCATCATCTCCATGGAGAAGAGGGTCGCGCCGGCGCCGGCCAGCGCGCGCGTCGCCTCGTGCTCCGTCAAGGGCTCACAGGCGCCGATGATCACCTGGCCGGGACGGACGTGCCCGACGTCGGCGCGGCCCGCGTCGGGGTTGGCGCCGAGGGCCCGGACCTGGAGCATGACGTCGGCCCGCCGCCAGACCTCGGCCCGGTCGGCGGCGAGGGCGGCGCCCTTGTCCACGTAGGCCTGGTCCTCGTACCCGGCCGCTGTCCCGGCGCCCGCCTCGACCAGGACCTCGAGGTCGGCCCGCTTCAGCTGGGCCGCCCCGGCGGGGACGAGGGCGACGCGCGCCTCGCCCGGGAAGGTCTCCTTGACGACTCCTACGATCATCGTGCCGTGTCCCTTCAGCGTGTGTTCCCGGGGCCGGCGGCCCCGCGGTCCCGATCACGCCGGAGCAGGAAGCGTCCGCCCGCAGGATCGAGTGCTGTCGGCTGCGCGCCGATGGTAGCACTTCCCCTCCAAGACTGAGAATCGAT
Source organism: Candidatus Methylomirabilota bacterium (assembly GCA_035464095.1). Taxonomy (GTDB): domain Bacteria; phylum Acidobacteriota; class Thermoanaerobaculia; order Thermoanaerobaculales; family Sulfomarinibacteraceae; genus JAHECW01. Next base: position 15,073 of record DATHSO010000176.1, read on the forward strand.
CTTCGGCCCGAGCTTCACCCGGGGATCGCCCCCAGCTCCGCTAGAATCGTCGGATGATCCGCGCCCGATGGACGGCCCTCGCGCTCTCGGTGTGCTGCTCGGCGGTGGGGGCGACCCGGGTCGAGGTGGTTCTCGACGCCTCCGGGGCCGCGGCACGCCCCGGCGTCGGCGGCATCCCGGTGGCGGCCACGGCCCGCGACGCGCTGGCCGCGGTGGCGGCCGAGGCCCCGGCCCACGGCCTCGAGATCGGCCTCCGCCTCGCCGGCGGCGACCTCGACACCAGCAGCGGCGTCGACTCGTGCGCCTCCACGACGGTGGTGGTGCCGGCGGGCGCCGTGGAACCGCAGCGGTGGTTCGGCGCCCTCGACGCCGTCCAACCCCACGGGCTGCGGCCGCTGGTGGCCGCGGTGCTGGCGGCGGCCGACGACCTCGAAGCGGTTGACGGGCCGGGACGGCTGGTGGTCGTCACAGCCGGCGAGGACCAGTGTGGGCGTACGATGACCGAGGTGGCGGCAGCGCTGAGCGGCCTTCCGTCGCCACCCGAGCTGCGGGTGGTGGGTCTCGGTCTCCAGGGATCGGTGTCGGAGTGGTTCGGCGCCGTCGCTCTGCGCAACGCCGGCTCGGCCGAGGAGCTGATCGCCGCCCTCCGGTGGGCGGTGCTCGACGTGGACGCAGGCCCCAGGCTCCGCGGCGGCCTTCGCGTCGTGCCTCCGGCGACCGGCGCGGCTTCGGGGCCGGCTGCGGTCGAGGTCCACGACCTCGCCACCGGCGCGAGCACCGAGCTGCCTTTAGGGAGCGACGCACCGGCCGATCTCGCCGTCGGGCGCTACCGGCTCACCGCCACGGCAGCCGACGGCTCGGAGGTGGAGCTGCGGGGCCTGGCGGTGCTCCCGGCCGTCATCACCGAGGTCGTCCTGGACCCCGCACCCGGTCCGGCCCTCGACCTCGACGCGGTGCCCCCCGACCCACGCGCAGGCGACTGGTGGCGGGTGGACGTGCTCGGCCTGCCGCCGGCAGGGTCGGTGCTCGTGATCGCCGCCGGCGCCGGTTCCGTCCTGTCGCCGCCGCTGGCCCTGGACGGGCAGGGCGCGTGGCTGACGGCGACGGACCGGCCGGGGGAGGTGGAGCTCCTGCTGCTCGGTCCCCTCGGGGATGGCGGCCGGCGGGTCCTCGCTCGCCGGGACGCCTCCGTCGCTGCCGCCGGACCCTCGGTCGAGGCCGCCGAGGAGGTCCCGGCCGGCGAGGCGCTGACGGTGACCTGGTCCGGCCCCGGTGGGCCCGGCGACGCGGTCGGCCTGGTCCCCCGCGGCGGCGACGCCAGCCGCACCCTGGGGTGCGTGCCGCTCGGCATCTCCGACGAGGTGCGGCTCACCGCACCCGAGGAGAAGGGCGAGCTCGACGTGGTCTACCTGGACGGCGCCACCTGGACGGTGGCGGCCCGGAGCCCCGTCGAGGTCACCGGCCCCCGCGCCGCCGTGACCGCGCCCGCCTCGGTGGCCCCCCGCGGCCGCCTCGAGGTGAACTGGGAGGGCCCAGGAGCGGAGCTGGACTTCGTCGCCGTGGCGCCCGTCGGCTCGGCCGGCGACGCCTATCTCGACTGGGCGCCGCTGGCCGACGGCAACCCGGTGGTGTTGCGGGCGCCCACCGCCCCGGGCGGCTACGAGGTCCGCTACCTGGACGGCACCACCGGCGAGGTCCGGGCCCGGACGCCCCTCGAGGTCACGGCGATCCCGATCACGCTCGACGTCCCGCCCACCGCCGGCGCCGGCCTGCGCTTCGAGGTCGCCTGGACCGGACCCGGGGCCGACGGCGACTTCCTGACCGTCGCCGATCCGGCGGCGCCCCCCGACCGCTGGCACGACTGGGCGCCGGTGAGCGTCGGCTCCCCGGTCTCTCTCGCCGCACCGTCCCGGCCCGGGCGGTACGAGGTCCGCTACGTCACTGGGGCGGGCCGGGAGGTCGCCGCGAGCCGCACCATCGAGGTCCGGCCGTGACCACTGGTGTCTCCGGAAGCCGGATCCGCTTCCCCGATGCGGCGGCCGACCGGTGGGAGCTCGCCCTCGAGCTCGACGGCCATCGGATCGCGGGCTCGTCGGTGGCTGCGCTGGCCACCGCCTTCGCCGTCGAGCGCTTCCGGGCCGCCGTCGACATGGGGCGCTGCTCGGCCCTGCTCGCCGCCCAGGACACGGTGCTCCTGACCCACTGCCACTCGGACCACGTGGCCGGGCTGGTGGCCTGGCTGTCGGCCCACACCCGCCGCCACCGCGGCCGACCGACCCGGGTCGTGGTGCCCGAGGAGCGCCGGGACCCTCTGCTCGCCGCCCTCGGGATCTGGCCCGACCTGGACGGCGTCCGCCGGCGGGTCGACCTGGACGCGGCGCTGTTGCCCGCCGCGCCCGGGACCACCGTCGAGCTCGCGGACGGAGCGGTGGCCACCGCCTTCGCCGTGCGCCACAACACCGCGACTCTGGGGTGGGCCCTCGCCGAGGCGCCGGGGGCGCGGCCGGTCGCGGTCTTCGCCGGGGACGGCACCGTGGAGCCCTTCCGCGACGACCCCACCCTGCTCGACGGCGTCGTGGCGGTGGTCGACTGCTCCTTCGTCGATCCCGGCACCCGGGTCGCCGCCCGCCTCGGCGGCCACGGCCACCTCACCGACTGGCTCGAGCTCCTGCCCGACCTCGCCTGCGACGCCCTGGTGCTCGCGCACCTGCCTCCCGAGGCCACCGCCGAGTCGGTTCTCGCACGGCTCCCGGCGAATCTCCCCGGGACCTCGCTCGTCGTACCCTGGCTGCCCGGCCCCGGGTGACCCGCACCCCCGGACCCGGAACCCGACCTCGGGATCGGTGGTGGCCGTTGCCAAGGGGGTCGGAGGCCCGGGCGTTGCGTCTCACGCTTCCACGACGTTTCCGGCGGGCCGGAGAGGGGGTTGGCTGGCTTACGGCCACCCCGATCGTGAGCGTCGGGTCGCGGTGGCCGTAGGCCACCAGCAACCGCACCCGCACCCGGACCCGCACCCGGACCCGGACGCTGACGCTGACGCTGGTCGCTGATCGCTGACGCTGGTCGCTGCTCGCTGTCCCTGATCGCCAGACGCGGACACCATCAACCGGCATCGTCCGGGCAAGGCCGGCGAGCCCCCGGCCCTACAATGCGGCTCCAGCTTCCCTCCACGTCAGGATTTCGGATACAGCAGCCGCCAGGTCATGGCGCGCACCTGGTCGAACAGCTCGAGTGCCTCGTGAACGACTCGGGGGTGGCCATGCCGGCGGGCCGCGGCGGGGGTCAGCGGCGGCGACCCGGGGCAGCGGCAGCAAACAGCAAACAGTGGCAGCGATCAGCGGCAGCGAGCAGGGACGGTGATCAGGGTCGGCGGCAGCGATCAGCCTCCTGAGCAAGGTTTGGCGCTGCCGACCGCCGCAGCGCCCGTGAGGGCGGGTGCAAAACCCGCCCCTACGAGACGAAACCGTCAACCGCTCGGCGAGTCCGACACCAAAGCGCCAACCGGAAACCACGAGGCGAACCGGAAACCGCTCGTAGGGGAGGGTTTTACACCCTCCCCCCGGCTCGGGCGCCGTGGCGTCCGAATCGGACCCACAGCCGCCCCAACGACCAGCCACCGCGATGGTCGTCGGCCGTCCCGGCCCGGGCCGGTGCTAGGATTCGAGCGGGAGACACCATGACCCGAGCGCTCCTCGTCCTCGCCTCGATCCTCGTCGTGGCTGCCCCCGCCGAGGCGGCGGAGCCGCCCCTCGCGCTGTCGGTGGCGGTTCAGACCCTCGGCCGCGGCGCCGAGGGCAGCGTGGTCGGAGTGGCGATCCAGATCGCGCCCGAGGACCGCGAACGGATGGGCGAGAGGGTTCGAGTGTCGATGACGCTGCTCGACGGCGCCGACATCGCCGACCTCACGTCGGCGGTGGTGGCTGTCGAGCCCGACGGCTCGGTCCTGCTCTACCAGGAGTGGCCCGTGGGCAGCTTCGAGCTCAGGGTGGAGGTGGTGGCCGCCGAGGGCACCGCCGCCGGCCTGTGGATCGGCGACGTCGCGGTCGAGCCTTCCGACGAAGATTTCGTGGCTCCCCACGGCGCGACGCCCGACGCCGTCGCCCTCGAGCTCATCCCGTCGCCCGACCAGGCGGTGACCTTCAAGCCGCCACCGGACATCGGGGGCATCGGCGCCCTCGGCCTCGAGGTCGAGACCCCAGAGGCCACCGCCAGCGTCGAGTTTTTCCAGGACGGCGAGCCTCTGGGCCGACGCAACCGACCGCCCTGGACCGTGTCGGTGCGGCTCGGCGACGTCATCCGGCGCACCGAGGTCCGGGCCGTGGCCCGGGACGCCGACGGGCGCTACCTGGGCGAGGACGCCCTGGTGCTCAACAACCCCACGGGCCAGATCGGGGTCCAGATCCTGCTCGGTCCCGAGCCCCCCGACCCCGCCGCCGATCGCCGGATCACGGTCTCGGTCACCAGCCCCGAGCCCCTGCGCCAGGTCAGCCTCCAGCTCGACGACCAGGTCGTCGCCCGCTGGGCGGCCTGCCCCTGCGTCGTCGACGTCCCCCAGCGGCGGCTCGCCGAGGCGATGATCCTGTCCGCCGACGCCATGGACGTGGAGGGCACCCGCGGCGACCAGGTCATGGCCCTGGGAGCCGGCGGCGGCTTCGTCGGAACAGTCCGAGTCGAGCTGGTGGAGCTGCCGGTGGTGGTGCTGGACGCCAACGGCGCGCCGGTCCTCGGCCTCGCCCAGGACGACTTCACGGTCTTCGAGGACGACCGCGAGGTGACGGTGGAGGGCTTCGGCACCACCGCCGACCTCCCGCTGTCCCTGGTCCTCGCCGTCGACACCTCGGGCTCCATGCTCGAGGCCTTCCCCGAGGTCCGTCAGGCGGTGGCCGGCTTCGCCGGCGCCCTCCTCGAGCCGGGCGACGAGGCGGCGCTGGTCCGCTTCTCCTGGGACGCCGCGGTCGAGGTCGAGTGGACCGACGAGTTCCACCGAATCGGCGGCGCCCTCGACCGGATCGTCCCCGACGGCGGCACCTCCCTCAACGACGCGGTGGTGCGGTCCCTGGAGCAGTTCCGCGGCCGTCGCGGCCGGCAGGCGCTGGTGCTGCTCACCGACGGCGAGGACACCACCTCGCGCACCGACTTCCACCTCGCCGAGCGCTTCGCCCACACCATGAGGATCCCGGTCTTCCCGATCGGCCTCGGCCTCGGCCGTTTGGGCGGCGGCAACCGTGGGGTGCTCAAGGCCCTGGCGGCCGAGACCGGCGGCGAGGCCTTCTTCCCCAAGTCGGTCGAGGAGCTGCCCGCGGTCTACGACCGCATCGCCGAGCTGCTGCGGTCCCAGTACCTGCTCTGGTACCCCTCCGACTCGTCGAAGCCCACCGACACCTTCCGGGAGATCCGGGTCGAGGTTGCGGACACCGACCTCACGGTCCGCACGATCCGCGGCTACTACCCCGGGAAGTAGCCCGCCGCCCACCCCGGCTGTCAGCGATCAGCGATCAGCGATCAGCGATCAGCGATCAGCGATCAGCGATCAGCGATCAGCGATCAGCGATCAGC
>DATHSO010000177.1:0-12371 GCA_035464095.1 Candidatus Methylomirabilota bacterium
AGCGCCGGCGACCAGCGGCAGCAACCGGACCCGGAGCCGGACCCGGACCCGGTCGGGAGCGGGAGTGGTAGCGAGTTGACCACCGCTGCGGCGTGGGCGACTGTTCACTGCCACTGCCACTGCCACTGCCACTGCCACTGCCACTGCCACTGCCACTGCCACTGCCACTGCCACTGCCACTGCCAACCCGCGTTGGCGCATCGGTCGGGGCCGGGTGGGGGCGCGGGGGGGCGGCCCCATGGACGAGCGCTCCACGGGCCTCGAAGATCGGGTCATGACACGAACCAACCTGACCTTCGGAGAGCTCGTGGACACCGTCCAGCGGGCGGGCTTCGAGCTGCGCGACGCCCGCGACCTGGACGTCGGCGCCGAGCTCCAGCCCATGCTCGAGGACGGCAACCTGATGGGCGAGGTCGCCCGGGTGGAGCTGCGGCCGGCGCCCGAGGGCGCCCGGCGGGGGGTGGTGGCCGACATCCTGGTCCGGGACCAGGTGTTCCGGGTCTGGGGCGAGTTTTCGCGCGCCGGCGAGCTCGAGCACCTGCTAGCGGGCACCGCGGTAGCGGGCACCGCGGCCTCGCCGCGGTCCTCGCCGCTCGGGGAGCCTCCGGAGAGGTGAGCGGCGTTGCGGTCGGCAGCCCGACCCGGCCGACCCGGGCGGGCGTGGCCGCGATGACCGCGGCCCGCCTGCCCGTCCGATCTCGGCGCTCAGTCCTTGAGCTCGAAGGTGAGCTTGAGCTTCACCCGGTAGCCGGTGATGGCGCCGTTCTTCACCATCATCTCCCAGTCCTTGACCCAGGCGCTGCGGATGCCCTCCACGGACTTACTCGCCTTTTTGATGCCGGTGGTGATCGCGTCGTCGAGGCTTTTGCTCGACTCGGCGCTGATCTCGATGACCTTGGCAACTGACATGCTCGGTCTCCCTTCCGGCGTCGCCGCGGTCGGCCGCGGACGCCAGCACCGATTCAAGCCCGACCCGGCGACAGCGAGGATCGGGTCGAGCCCCGGAGTCGCCTCGGGCGAGGACCGAGTGGAGGCGGCCCCCACCTCGGATTGGTCGGAGCACGGATCGGTACCGGTCCGAGCACCGGCTACATTCGGTTTCCGGACCCGACCCGAAAGGAGCGACCCATGTCCCTTCAACGACAGACCTACCTCGCGCTTGCGATCCTGATCCTGCTCGGCCTCGCCCTCGGGATCTGGGTGTCGACCTTGTGGCTGATCCTGCCCGCCTTCATCGCCGTCGGGATGATCACGGCATCCCTGTTCGGGGTCTGCACCATGACCCGGGTCATCAGCACCCTGCCCTGGAACGAGTCCCACTCCGGCGACATCCGGCACTCGCCCTGACGCCGGCCGTCAGTCGTCGGCGACCAGCTCCCGCAGGGTGACCTCGCCGACGGCCTCGCGTCCGGCTGCGTCGAAGCTCCGCACGATCTCGGACGTTCGGCCGGGCTTCGCCCGGTCGCCGCCCCGACCGCGCGCACCCGGACCCCACACCGCGTCGACCACGTCGGCGACGGCGATCCGTTCCAGGGACCTCGCCGGCACCAGCCCCTCCTCGTCGGAGTCCTCGCCGGCACGGCGCACCAGGCCCGCGTCCTCCAGACTTGCCAGCAGGTCAGCCACCGCGCCGGCTTCGAGGCGGCTGATCTCGGCGAGGTCGTCCTCCGTGGGAGGCGCCTCGCCGGTGTGGAAACGGCGCGCCACCTCCGCGGCGACCTCCAGGGCGGCCTCGAGGTGGTCGCGGCCGGTGGCCGGACCCGAGCGCCGACGCGGCACCAGGGCCCGACGGTTCTGGTGGGTGTAGGCGACCTCGAGGCCCACCAGGACCAGGATCCAGGTCACGTAGAGCCAGATCAGGAAGATCGGGACCGTCGCCAGGGAGCCGTAGAGGGTCGAGTAGCGCACCGACTGGCCGATGGAAATGGCGAAGACGTGCTTGCCCAGCTCCCAGGTGACCGCGCTGAAGGCGGCGCCGATGGCGGCGCTCGACACCCGGACCCGGGTGGCGGGGACGATGAGGAAGAGCAGAAGGAACGCGAGGAAGCTCGAGGCGAGCGGGAACAGCAGCGAGCCAACGGTGCTCAGAGGCCCGAGCTCGAGGCCGTTGTCGGCGAACAGGACGGATCGGATCCGCGCCGAGATGGTGACGCTCAGGCCGATGAGGACCGACCCAAAGACCAGCACCGAGGTGTAGGCCATGACCCGGCTGATGAGATTGCGACGGCTGCGGATGTGCCAGATCTCGTTGAAGTTCCAGTCGATGCTGTCGAGCAGCAGGATCGCGGTGGCGATGAGCACGACGAAACCGATGAAGCCCAGGTCGCGGGCGTTCTCGACGAAGGTGTCGAGGTACTCGGTGACCTGCTCCTGGCCGGCCGGCAGGAACCGCTCGAGCAGCAGGTTCCGGATCCGTTGCTTGAGGTCGGCGAAGGCCTCGAAGCCGGTGAACAGCGCGAAGCCGACGGCGATCAGGGGCACCAGCGCGAGCAGCGAGGTGTAGGCAAGACCGGACGCGCGGATGATGAGCTTGTCGCGGACGATCTGGTCCCAGACCGCGGCCACGAATCGCAACAGGCCGGCACCGCGAACTCGCCAGCGGCCAGGGGTCTCCGAGCTCGGCAGCGGCGTCTTCACGCTGCTCCCGACGCCCGGGCGCGGCGCCGCGGCACCGGGGACCGGTGATGGCGGTCGGGTCTTCTCATCATCACGTCGCCCGGCCAGGGTAGACGCACCCAGCCGGCGGTGCCCTGGGGGCCCTCCGGTGGTTGCCACCGGGCCCACCCGGTGCCGGTCGGCGGCCGTGGCAGCTGGGGACAACACCGAGGAGGGCTCCGGGACTCGCACGATGGCCGCCCGTCCACGGGCCGAGCAAGGTGTGGGCGGTCCACCGTCGAACCCGCGGTGGCGATACGGAGGATTGCCATGACCCGACCCCTGCCCCTCGTCGTCCTCGCGGTGGCGGTACTCGCCATCACCCTGTCCTGCGACATGACGAGCTCCCAGGCCCAGGAGAGCAGGTCGCCGACGGACGAGATCCGCGAGCAGCTCGGCGCCCCTCCGGAGAGCGCCGACTCGTCCATCGCCGCCGATCTGTCGGCGGCCTTCCGCGCCGCGGCCCGTCAGGCCCTGCCGGCGGTGGTCTTCATCCAGATCGAGCGCGAGACGGGCGCCGGGGCCGGGCCGCAGCCCGACATCCCGGAGCCGTTCCGCTTCTTCTTCGGCCCGCCCGACCGGGGCGGCGAGATGCCGCCCCAGATCGGCGCCGGCTCGGGGGTCATCATGGACACCGAAGGCCGGATCATCACCAACAGCCACGTGGTGGCCGACGCCACCCGAGTGCTGGTGCGGCTGGTGGACGGCCGCGAGTTCGAGGCCGAGATCATCGGCGACGACCCGAGCTCGGACATCGCCGTCATCAAGATCGACGCCAGCGACGACCGGCCCCTGCCGGTGGCGACCATGGGCTCGTCCGACGACGTCCGGGTGGGCGACTGGGTACTCGCGCTGGGCTCGCCGCTGGGCCTCGACTTCTCGGTCACCGCGGGGATCGTCAGTGCCCGCGGCCGCCAGCTCAGCGGCCGGCGCCTGGCCCTCGAGTCCTTCATCCAGACCGACGCCGCCATCAACCCGGGCAACTCGGGCGGGCCCCTGGTCGGCCTGGACGGCAAGGTGATCGGCATCAACACCGCCATCTTCGGCGCCCAGCGCTTCGTGGGCTACGGCTTCGCCGTGCCCATCAGCCTGGCCGAGCGGGTGATCGACGACCTGCTCGAGTTCGGCGAGGTCCGGCGTCCGCGACTCGGGGTCCAGATCAGCGACGTCACCGCGGTCGACGCCGACGTCTACGGCCTCGACGAGGTCAGGGGCGCCGACATCAACGTCATCGAAGCGGGCTCGCCGGCCGAGTCCGCCGGCCTCGAGCTCGGTGACGTCATCGTCGCCGTCGACGGCGACCCGGTGGACGACGCCACCGACCTCACCACCACCCTGGCCCGGCGCCGCCCGGGGGACACCGTCGAGCTGACCGTCGTCCGGGACGGCGACCGCCGCCAGGTCGAGGTCGAGCTCGGGCGCTTCGAGGGCGACGCCGCTCCCGGCGGCGAGCCCCGTGAGGAGGTCCGGCGCCAGACCGAGCGGCTGCTCGGCTTCCGGGTCGAGGCGCTGACTCCGGCCATCGCCGAGCGCCTCGGCATCGACCGCAGCAGCGGTGTGGTGATCGCCGACGTCGCCCCGTTCAGCGCCGCCGCCAACGCCGGGGTCCGACCCGGCGCGGTCGTGCTGGCTGTCAACGGTGTCGAGGTCGACAGCGTCGGAGACGTCGACGCCATCGCCGAGGAGCTCACTGCCGGCAGCGTGATCTCGCTGCGGCTCCTGGTGCCGGAGGTCGGCGAGACCATCGTCAACTTCCGCACCCGGCGCTGACGCGACCCGGGAGACCGACATGGAGATCACCACCGAGGCACGCATCCTCGTCACCGGCGCCGGCGGCGGCATCGCCGACAGCGTCGTCACCGTCTTCGCCGAGGCAGGCGCACGCCTGGCTCTGGCCGACCTCAGCCTCGACATGGTGACCGACCGGGCCCGGGCCCACGACGCGGTGGCGCTCGAGGCCGACCTCACCGACCCCGCCGCCGCGACCCGGATGGTCGCCGACGCCCGGGCCCGCCTGAAGGGCCTGGACGGGCTCATCCACACCGCCGGCGGCTTCGCCACCGCGCCCGCCGAGGCCACCGGGCCCGAGCTCTACGACCGGCTCTTCGACCTCAATGTTCGCACCCTGGTGGTCACCACCGCCGCGGTGCTGCCGGTGCTGCTCGAGCAGCGGCGAGGCTTCGTGGCCGGCTTCTCGGCGGCGCCGGGATGGCACCGGGGCGGCGGCGCGGGGATGAGCGTCTACGCCGCCGCCAAGGCCGCGGTCGCCGCCTTCCTCCACGCCGTCGGGGAGGAGACCGGGGACCGGGGGTTGACCACGGCGGTGGTCTACCCCATGGGGGTGGTCGAGACCGATGGCAACCGCGAGGCCATGCCCGACGCCGACCGCTCCGAGTGGATCGATCCCGTGGAGATCGCCCGCTCCCTCCTGGTGGCCCTGGTGAGCGGCCCGCGGGGACGCCTCACCGAGCTGCCGATCTTCCCGGCGCCGCGGTGACCGCCCGCCCCGCCGGGCGATCCACCAACGCAGGCTCGGCGCGGGCCCGATGCAGGGGGAGCCGCGCCGGAGTCTAGGCTGACAGGACGATCGGCCCGACGCCGAGGGCCGGGTCGGGGAGGTGACGATGGCAGTCCAGGCCGAGGAGGCCGGCCGGCCGGCCGACGACGAGCGTCTGCGACGCGCCGAGGACCGGGAGTGGATCGACGCCCTCGACTACGTGATCCGTGCCCGCGGCGGCGACCGGGCGGTGGAGCTGCTGCGGACGCTCATCGGGCGGGCCGCGCAGTTCGGCGTGCGGGTGCCCCACGCCGTCAACACCCCCTACCTCAACACCATCGACCGCTCCGAGCAGCCGCGCTTCCCGGGCGACCGCGAGCTCGAGCGCCGGATCAAGAGCATCGTCCGATGGAACGCCATGGCGATGGTGGTCCGGGCCAACCGCGAGCTCGACGGCATCGGCGGCCACATCTCCACCTACGCCTCGGCGGCGACCCTCTACGAGGTCGGCTACAACCACTTCTTTCGGGGGCCCGAGCACCCCGAGGTCGAGGACCTCGTGTACTTCCAGGGCCACGCCTCGCCCGGGATCTACGCCCGGGCGTTCGTCGAGGGCCGGCTCAGCGAAGCCGACCTCCGCGCCTTCCGCCGCGAGCTGCGCGGCTCGGGAGGCCTCGCCTCCTACCCCCACCCCCGGCTGATGCCGGACTTCTGGCAGTTCGCCACCGTCTCCATGGGGCTCGGGCCGATCATGGCGATCTACCAGGCGCGCTTCGCCCGCTACCTGGAGGACCGGGGGCTGATGGAGCGTTCGGGGCGGGTGTGGGCCTTCGTCGGCGACGGCGAGATGGACGAGCCCGAGTCCCTGGGCGCCGTCAGCCTGGCGGCCCGGGAGGAGCTCGACAACCTGGTCTTCGTGGTCAACTGCAACCTCCAGCGTCTCGACGGCCCGGTGCGCGGCAACGGCAACATCATCCAGGAGCTCGAGACCCTCTTCCGGGGCGCCGGCTGGAACGTCATCAAGGTGGTCTGGGGCGACAGCTGGGACCCGCTCTTCGCCAAGGACGACGAGGGGCTCCTGCTGGCCCGCCTCGAGGAGCTGGTGGACGGCGACTTCCAGCGCTTCAGCGCGTCGTCCGGGGCCGAGGTGCGCGAGCAGCTGTTCGGCGTCGACCCCCGCCTCGAGAAGATGGTCGAGCACCTCAGCGACCACGAGCTCGAGCGCCTGCGCCGCGGCGGCCACGACCCCGAGAAGGTCTATGCGGCCTACAAGGCGGCCACCGAGCACCGCGGCTCGCCCACGGTCATCCTGGCCAAGACCGTCAAGGGCTACGGCATGGGCGAGGCCGGCGAGGGCAAGAACATCACCCACCAGCAGAAGAAGCTCAACGAGGAGGAGCTGAGGCACTTCCGCGGCCGCTTCGGGATCCCGATCTCGGACGACGACGTGGCCGACGCGCCCTTCTACCGGCCCGCCGAGGACAGCCGCGAGATGGCCTACCTGAGAAAGCGGCGCGAGGAGCTGGGGGGCTGGCTGCCGCGGCGCCGCGGCGATCGGGGAGAGGCCCTGCCCGGGCTGCCCGACGAGGTGACGGCGGAGTTCCTCGAGGGCAGCGAGCGGCCGGCGTCGTGCACCATGGCCTTCGTCCGGCTGCTCACCAACATCCTCAAGGACCCGGAGCTTGGCCCGCGGGTGGTGCCCATCATTCCCGACGAGGCCCGGACCCTGGGCATGGACCCGTTGTTCCGCAGGGTCGGGATCTACTCCCACGTCGGCCAGTGCTACGAGCCGGTCGACAGGGGCCACCTGCTCTACTACCGGGAGGCCAAGGACGGCCAGATCCTCGAGGAGGGGATCACCGAGGCCGGCTGCATGGGCTCCTTCATCGCCGCCGGGACCTCCTACTCGGTCTACGGCGTGCCCATGATCCCGTTCTTCACCTTCTACTCGATGTTCGGCTTCCAGCGGGTCGGCGACCTGGTCTGGGCGGCCTGCGACATGCGGGCCCGCGGCTTCATGATCGGCGGCACCGCCGGCCGCACCAGCCTGCCGGGAGAGGGCCTGCAGCACCAGGATGGTCACAGCCACCTGGTCGCCCTCGCCCATCCCAACGTGTTCGCATGGGACCCGGCCTACGCCTACGAGATCGCGGTCATCGTCCGTGACGGCATCCGGCGGATGGCCGTGGAGCGGGAGGACGTCATCTACTACCTGACCCTCGAGAACGAGTCGTACCCGATGCCGGCCATGCCCGACGGCGCCGAGGAGGGGATCCTGCGCGGGATGTACCGGGTGCGCGAGGCCCCCGTGAAGGCGCGCAAGAGTCGGCGCAAGGGCAGCCGCGGCCGGCCGCTGCGGGCCCGGCTGCTCGGCAGCGGTGCCATCCTCCGCGAGGCCCTGGCCGCCCAGGAGATCCTTGCCGAGGCCGGGATCGCCGCCGACGTCTGGAGCGTCACCAGCTACAAGGCCCTGCTCGGCGAGGCCCTCGAGGTGGAGCGCTCGAACCGACTCCACCCGGGCCGCCGGGAGGCGGTGCCGTACGTGACCGAGGCGCTCGCGGACGGCGGGGTCGTGGTCGCCGCCTCGGACTGGGTCAAGGCGGTGCCCCAGACCATCGCCCGCTGGGTGCCGGGGCGCTACGCCTGCCTCGGCACCGACGGCTTCGGGCGCAGCGACGGCCGCGAGGCGCTGCGCGACTTCTTCGAGGTCGACCGGCGCCACATCGCCGCCACCGCGCTCGCCGAGCTCGCCCGCGACGGGCTGATCGCCGGCCGCACTGCGGCCCGGCACATCGACGAGCTCGGCATCGACCCGGACTCGCCGCCCCCCGAGCGCCGCGATCCGTGACGGAGGAGACATGATCAAGGACCTGAAGCTGCCGGAGCTGGGCGAGGGGTTGGAGACCGCCGTGGTGCTGTCGATCCTGGTCGCCGAGGGCGACGCCATCGACGAGGAGCAGCCGGTCCTCGAGCTCGAGAACGAGAAGGCCACCGCCGAGCTGCCGAGCCCGTTCGCGGGCACGGTGGCCGAGATCCTGGTCGCCGAGGGCGACGAGATCGAGGTCGGCCAGACCGTCATGAAGGTGGAGGTCGAGGGCGAGGCGGCCGGCGAGGACGGGGACGACCGCGAGAAGAAGCGCGGAGAGGAGCCCGAGGAGGAGCCCGAAGAGGAACCCGAGGAGGAATCAGAGGAGGAGCCCGAGGAGGAGCCCGAGGAGGAGTCCGAGGAGGAGTCCGAGGAGGAACCCGAGGAGAAGCCCGAGGAGGAACCCGAGGAGGAGCCAGCGGAGAAGCCCGAGGAGGAGCCAGCGGAGAAGCCCGAGGAGCAGCCCCGCCGGCCGCGGCAGGTGCGGCCGGGTCCGGGCGGCCCGGTGGCACCCGAGGGCCCCGAGACCTCGCCCGAGGGCTACGTGCCGGCGGGGCCGGCGGCGCGCCGGCTCGCCCGCGAGCTCGGCCTCGACATCAGCGGGGTGGCGGGGTCCGGGCCCGGGGGCCGGATCACCCTCGACGACGTCAAGGCCGCCGCCCGAGAGCTCATCACCTCGAGGCGCCGGGCGGGGCGGCCGACCGCGGAGCGGCCGGAGGGCCGTGAGCGACCCGAGCCCGAGCGCTGGGGACCAGTCACTCGGCACGCCCAGGGCACGATCCGGCGCAAGACCGCCGAGGCCATGACCCGGTCGTGGTCCGAGATCCCCATGGTGACCCACCACGACCGCGCCGACATCAGCGACCTCGAGGAGCAGCGCGAGCGTTTCGCCCCGCAGGCCGAGGAGGCGGGGGGCCGCCTCACCGTGACCGCCATCGTGGTCAAGGTGGTGGCGGCGGCGGTGCGGGTCCACCCGCGCTTCAACGCGGTCTACGACCCAGCAGACGACGCCGTGATCACCCGCGACTACGTCAACATCGCCTTCGCGGTGGACACCGAGCACGGGCTGCTGGTGCCTGTGATCCGGGATGCCGACCGCAAGAGCACGATCCAGATCGCCGTCGAGCTCGGCGAGCTGGCGCGCCGTGCCCGCAAACGCAAGCTCGACCTCGAGCAGCTGCAGGGCGCCGGCATCACGGTCAGCAACGTCGGCGGCCTCGGCACCACCGACTTCAGCCCGATCGTGAACTGGCCCCAGGTGGCCATCGTCGGGGTCGGCCGCGCCGCCACCGAGGCGGTGTGGACCGGCGACGGCTTCTCACCCCGGCTGCTGCTGCCCCTGTCCCTGACCTACGACCACCGGGTCAACGACGGCGCCGACGCCTCGCGCTTCCTGCGCTGGATCGCCGAGGCCCTGGAGACCCCCCTCAAGCTGGTCATGGAGCCCGATGGTGGCTGACCGAACCGGGCTCGCGGTGGTGGGCGGAGGGCCGGGCGGCTACGCGGCGGCATTCCGCGCCGCCGATCTCGGCCTCGAGGTGACCCTGATCGATCCGGAGCCGGACCCGGGCGGAGTCTGTCTGTACCGCGGCTGCATCCCGTCCAAGGCCCTGCTCCACGTCGCCAAGGTGATCTCGGCCGCTCATCGGGCGGGCGACTGGGGCGTGCGCTTCGCCGATCCCGAGATCGACCTCGACCGGCTCGGGCAGTGGAAGGACGAGGTCGTCGAGCGGCTCACAGGCGGCCTCGGCAAGCTCGCCGACAGCCGCGGCCTCGAGCACCTCCGGGGCACCGCCCGGTTCGCCGACGCCGCCCACCTGGACGTCACCACCCCCGACGGCGACCACCGCCGCCTCGCCTTCGACCACGCCATCGTCGCCACCGGCTCGGAGCCTGTCCGACTGCCGGGCCAGCCCGACTCGGACCGGGTCTGGGACTCCCGCCGAGCCCTCGAGCTGCCCTTCCTGCCGAGCCGCCTGGTGGTGGTGGGCGGGGGCTACATCGGCCTCGAGATGGGCTCGGTCTACGCCGCACTGGGCAGCGAGGTGACCGTGGTCGAGATGACCGACTCGCTCCTGCCTGGGGTCGACGCCGACCTGGTGCGGCCCCTGACGAAGAGCCTGGAGGCGCGCTTCGAGCGGATCTTCACCGGTGCCACCGTGGACGAGATCGAGCCCGGCGACGACCGGGTGCGGGTCGCGATATCCGGCGAGGGCGGACGCCGCGACCTGCACTGCGACGCGGTGCTGGTGGCGGTGGGCCGGCGCCCCTTTGTCCGCGGCCTCGGGCTCGACCGGACCGCGGTCCGTTTCACCGAGACCGGATTCATCGCCGTCGACGGCCAGCGCCGCACCGCCGAGCCCGCCATCTTCGCCGTCGGCGACGCGGCCGGCGAGCCGATGCTCGCCCACAAGGCGAGCCACGAGGGCCGGGTGGCGGCCGAGGCGGCGGCGGGCCGGCGCTCGCTCTGGGATCCGCGGGCGATCCCGGCGGTGGTTTACACCGATCCCGAGGTGGCGTGGTGCGGGCTCACCGAGGCCGAGGCCGAGGCCTCGGGCCGCGAGATTCGGATCACCCGCTTCCCGTGGGCGGCGTCGGGCCGGGCGGTCACCACCGGCGCCCCCCACGGCGTCACCAAGCTCGTCACCGACCCCGCCAGCGGCCGAGTGCTCGGGGTCGGCATCACCGGCGAGGAGGCGGGGGAGCTCATCGCCGAGGCGGTGCTGGCGGTGGAGATGGGGGCGGTGGCGGAGGACCTGGCGCGCTCCATCCACCCCCACCCGACCCGGTCGGAGACCCTCATGGAGGCCGCCGAGATGGTCGGGGGTCAGGCCACCCACACCCTGCGCAAGCGCTCGGGCTGAGCGGACCGCCGGGGCTCAGTCGTTGCCCTTCTGGAGAAACTCGATCTCCTCGACGGCCTCGTCGGCGTGCAGCCGGCCGACCGCCCCCGACGAGTAGACCGCCAGCGCGATGGTGCCGTCGGGTGAGAGCACGAAGTCGGCGGGCTGGAGGTGGGGCGGGTCATCGTTGGTGTAGGCGCCGATGGCCTGGCTGACCGCGTCGCGGTCGAGGTCGTAGCCGACCGGGTAGTCGATGTCGAGGTCGTCAACGGTGCCCCGGGCGTCCTCCTCGCTGTCGGTGGACATGGCGACGACCCGTGCGCCGAGCCCTCGGATCGTGCCGAGCTTGGACTGGAAGTCAGCCAACTGCTGACGGCAGTGGTCTCAAAAGTGGCCGCGGTAGACCAGGACCACGCCCCAGTCCCCCGAGAGGTCCTCGGGCACCCGGATGGAGTCGCCGCGCACGGTATCGGCCGTGATGGTGGGAAGCCGGTCGCCCGGCTCGAGACGTTGTTTCATGGGGACTCCTTCGTGCCGCCGTCGGCGGCGGGTTTCGTGGGCCGGGGCGCTTCGGGGCTTCGCCGCCGGTGTCAGTCGAAATGGCGCGCCTCCAGGCCCCGGACCTTGGCGAGCCGGATGACGTGGCGCTCCTCGGCCGAGAAGCGCGCGTCGAGGAAGGTCTCTGCCACCAGCGCCGCGAGCTCGGGCCCGATGACCCGGGCGCCGAGCACCAGGACGTTGACGTCGTCGTGCTCGACTCCCTGCCGGGCCGAGTAGGTGTCGTGGCAGAGGCCGGCACGGATGCCGCGGACCTTGTTGGCCGCCACTGAAGCGCCGACCCCGCTGCCGCAGAACAGGATGCCGCGCTCAACGCGGCCCCCGGTCACGGCCAGGGCCAGGGCCAGGGCGATGTCGGGGTAGTCCACCGGGTCGGTGGAGTCGGTGCCCAGGTCGAGCACCTCGGCCCGATTCGCCAGGCGCCGGGCCAGGATCGCCTTGAGCTCGACCCCGGCGTGGTCGGCCGCCAGGGCGACCTTCATGGGCCCCGCTTCCGCGGCTGGTCGGTGCCTGGCCTGTCGCCGGTGGTGACGGTCAGCACGGTCGCCTCCCTTCGTTGCGGGCCCCAGCTTGCCGCGCGGCGCGGTCGGCACACCGCGGGGACGCCACGGAACGTGGCGCGGGGGATCGCCCGACCCGGGCGCGGTCGGGACCGGAATCGGCTCCGGGTCCGGGTCCGGCTCGGGCGCTACGGCGCCCGAGCCGGGGGGAGGGTGGTAAAACCCTCTCCTACGAGCTGTTTCCGGTTCGCCTCCTGGTTTCCGTTTCGTCTCGCGGTTTCCGGTTTCGTTTCGTAGGGGCGGGTTTTACACCCGCCCTCACGTGCGCTGCGGCCGTCGGCAGCGCCCAACCCGGCTCCGGAAGCTGGCCGCTGCCGCTACCGCTGATCGCTGTCGCTGGCGCTGGGCGCGTGGGCCGTGCGTCCCGGAGCCCCGGCCTTCTGGGCCGCCTT
>DATHSO010000178.1:0-4196 GCA_035464095.1 Candidatus Methylomirabilota bacterium
GGGGTGAGTGGCGTGGTGCGTGGAGGAGGGGAGGACGGATGGCGAAGCGACTGACCGGCAAGGTGGCGCTCATCACCGGTGCCTCGTCGGGGATCGGGGCGGCCATGGCGCGGGAGTTCGCACGGCGCGGTGCCGACCTGGTGCTCACCGCCCGGCGCTGGGAGCGCCTCGAGGCGCTGGCGATCGAGCTCCGCGCCCTCGGCCGGCGGGCGGTGGTCGTGGCCTGCGACGTCACCGTCGACGGCGACCTCGAGCGCGTGGTGGCGACCGGCCTCGACGAGCTCGGTCGCCTCGACTACGTGGTCGCCAACGCCGGCTTCGGCGTCGCCGGGTGGTTCCACCGGCGCGAGCTCGACGACTATCGGCGCCAGCTCGAGACCAACGTGTTCGGCGTCCTGCGCACCGCCTTCGCCACCCGGGAAGCCCTCGAGGCGTCGCGCGGCTGCTTCGCGGTGATGGGCTCGGTGATGAGCTTCGTGGCAACCCCGGGCACCTCGCCCTACGCCATGAGCAAGCACGCGGTTCGGGCCCTGGCCGAGGCCCTGCGCCACGAGTGGCGGCCGCGGGGCGTTGCCGTGACCCTGCTCGCCCCGGGCTTCATCGACTCGGAGATCCGCCAGGTCGACAATCGCGGGCAACGCGATCCCGACGCGCCCGATCCCATCCCCCGCTGGCTGCGCATGCGCACCGACACCGCCGCGCGCAAGCTGGTGGCGGCGGTCGTGCGACGGCGGCGGGTCGCGGTGGTGACCGGTCACGGGCAGCTGGCCGTGTTCCTGGCCCGACACACGCCGGGCCTGCTCGACCTGCTGGTGCGGACCCTCGCGGTGAGCGGCCGGAGGGCGCGGGGCGGGTGACGCCGAAGGTGCCGGTGATCGGGCCGTGGTCGGCGGGGGGCCTCGCGCAGGGCGGCTGTTGACACGATGTTGACGAATCGGGCGTTGACCTTGCGACGCACTTTGCTACGCTGCTGCTATCCGGCGGAGTCCGTGAACAGCAGATGAGCTCGATGGAGCGATGCCGCACGGGTCTTCGGGGGTTGCAGTGAGCATCCCCGAGACCCCCGATCCGGGGCCGGTGGCGCCGGGTGCTGCCGCCGACCGGTCGCTCGCGGTCCTTGTCGTGACCGACGGCGCCGACGACGCGGGGCCGCTCGCCCGACACCTCGAGCAGGCGTTCTCCGTCTGCGAGGTGACCCGGGTCGGCACTCTGGCCGATGCCGTGGAGCGGGCGGGCGTTGGCGCCATCGACGTGGTGATCCTCGACCCCTTCCTGCCCGACAGCGCCGGGCTCTCGACCTTCCAGCGGATGATCGACCACGAGCCTGACCTGCCGGTGGTCCTCCTGGTGGACGTCGACCACGAGGACCTCGCCATCGAGGCCCTCGGCCGGGGCGCCCAGGGCTATCTCATCCGCTCCGAGCTCGAGCCGGTGCAGCTCCGCCGCTGCCTGACCGCCTCGGTGGAGCGGCAGCGCGCCCTCCGGGCAGTCCGACGCGACGCCGAGCGCTTCGAGCTCGCTCTCGACGGCAGCAGCGACGGGCTCTGGGACTGGGACCTCCTGCGGGACGTGGTCTACTACTCGGCACGCTGGAACAGCCTCGTCGGGCTGCCGGAGCGGGACGTGGTGGCGAGCTCCCAGCACTGGCTCGGGAGGGTCCACCCCGACGACCTGCCGGGGCTCAAGGACGTCCTGGTCGAGCACCTCAGCGGTGCCGCCCGCCACTTCGTCTACGAGCATCGGATCCGGGACAGCGGCGGCGACTACCTGTGGGTGCTGTCGCGCGGCCTGGCGGTGCGTGAGCTCAGCGGTCGCACGCGCCGCATGGCCGGTTCCATGACCGACATCACCGCGCGCAAGCACACCGAGGAGCGGCTCGCCTTCAACGCCCTCCACGACGAGCTCACCGGCCTCGCCAACAGGGTCCTGTTCAAGGACCGGCTGCGAGTGGCCCTGCGCTCGCTGTCGCGCCGCCACGGGCCCCACTTCGGGGTCCTCTTCCTCGACCTGGACCGCTTCAAGCACGTCAACGACACCTACGGCCACTCGGTGGGCGACCGCCTGCTCAAGGAGATCGCGAAGCGCCTCACCGGCTTCCTGCGACCTGGGGACACCCTCGCCCGGCTCGGCGGCGACGAGTTCGGAGTGCTGGTGTCCAACGTCACCGGGGTGTCCGGCGCCCTGCACGTGGCGGAGCGCGTCCAGGAGCTCCTCAACCTGCCCTTCGCCGTCGAGGGTCGCCAGCTCGAGATCGGTGCCAGCATCGGCATCGCGCTCAGCGCCACCGGCTACGACGAGCCCGAGGACATCCTCCACGACGCCGACATCGCCATGTACCGCGCCAAGGCCGCCGGGCGCGGCCAGGCTCAGGTCTTCGACCCGCTCATGCACCGCTCGGCCATGGCCCTGCTCCGGCTCGAGAGCGAGCTGCGTCACGCCGTCGAGCGAAACGAGCTCGTCATGCACTACCAGCCCGTCGTGTCCTTCGACGACGGGCGGGTGGTGGGCTTCGAGGCCCTCATGCGTTGGCAGCACCAGGAGCGCGGTCTGCTGATGCCGGGCCAGTTCTTGGCGGTGGCCGAGGAGACCGGCCTGGCGACCCCCATCGGGTGGTGGGCCATGGCCGACGTCTGTCGCCAGCTCGTCGAGTGGCAGCGGCGGTTCCCCCGGGAGCCGCCCCTGTGGGCCGCCATCAACATCTCCGACCGGCTCCTCATGCAGGCCGACATGGTGGCGGGCACGAAGAGCATTCTCGAGGACACCGGCGTCGAGCCGGAGACCCTGCGCTTCGAGCTCTCGGAGGACGTCATCGTCCGCCACGGCGACCAGGCGCTGGAACGGCTCGAGCAGCTGCGTCGGCTCGGCCTGCGGCTGACCGTGGACGACTTCGGCGGCGGTGTCTCGTGCCTCGGCTTCGTCGAGCGTTTCCGCTACGACGCTCTCAAGATCGATCCGTCCTACGTCCGATCCCTGGTCAGGGGCGGGTCGACCATGGTCGAGACCATCCTCACCATGGCCGCCGGCTTCGGGATCGAGGTCATCGCCGAGGGCGTGGAGACCGTCGAGCAGGCCACGTCCCTGCGGCGGCTGCAGTGCCCGGAGGCCCAGGGCTTCTGGTTCGCCCACCCGGTGGAGCCCGGTGCCGCCGAGGAGCTGCTGGTCGCCACCCCCGACTGGTGGGCCCGGGCCGGCCAGGCGAACTGACGCCGACTCAGTCGGTTGCGGTCAGCCGCTCCTCGATGGCCTCGAGCGCCGCCAGCCCGCCCATGGCAATGCCGATGTGGCCGCCGCGGACCTGGGGCTCGCGGACGTTGACGCGGACCAGGGTCCCGCCGGTCCGGTGGGCAATCTGCTCCGAGGTCATGCGGACCGTGGGGACGGCGGTGCCGGCGCCGACCTCGACGACGACGAGCCGGACGTCGCCCAGGGAGTCGAGCCACCCTCCGAAGCCCCGCTCCTGGGCGGCCGCACGCTCGGGCAGCCAGCCCCAGTCGCCGAACATGAGAACGTTGGGCCGGGCGAGCGCGCCGCAGCGCGGGCACGACGGCAGGGGCGGGGCGGCGCGGAAGGTCTCGGGGTCGACCGCGACCTCGAAGGGCGCCGCCTCCGTGATCTCACCGCAGTGCTCCAGGCACTGCAAGTGGTGGATGGAGCCGTGGCACTCGAGGATCCGGTCGGGGTCGAAGCCGGCCTTCTGGAACTGCCCGTCGACGTTGGAGGTGAAGACCCAGCAGCCGCCCGGTGCGGCGGCGCCCCAGCGGCGCAAGATCCGGAAGCCCTCGTGCGGCTCGGTGGCCCGGTAGAGGCCGAGCCGGTGGCCGTAGAAGCCCCACGCCAGCTCCGGATCGCGCCGGAACCAGATCGGGTTGGCCATGTCGATGAAGCTGATCCCGAGGCGTTGAAGAGGCGGGTAGGCGCGCCAGAAGCCCTCGTTGCCCCGGAAGTCCGGCAGCCCCGAGTCGACCCCGATCCCCGCGCCCGCCGTCACCAGCAGGGCGTCGGCCCCGGCGATCGCTTCCGCCGCTCGGTCGAGGGATGCGCCGATGCTCTCTTCCATGCGGCGATGATACCCGGGTCCGCAACCGAACCAGGACCCGGCCGGGGAACGGGATCGGGATTGGGTTGACCAACTCAGCGGCGCGGGCGACCGTTCACTGCCACTGCCACTGCCACTGCCACTGCCACTGCCACTGCCA
>DATHSO010000179.1:0-13972 GCA_035464095.1 Candidatus Methylomirabilota bacterium
CCGGCTCGAGCGGAAGACGTCGGCGGCGGGGACGCTCGCGGCCACGGCGCCGGCGGCTTCCGCTCGGGAGCCCTCGTCCGACGAGGGCGGGCGGTGGCGGGCGGTTTCGGGCACGGACGCGGACGCGGACGCGGACGCGGACACGGGAAACGCCGCCTCGCGGCGGCGAAAATGGTCGGGACGCGGAGATTTGAACTCCGGACCCCCTGAACCCCATTCAGGTGCGCTACCAGGCTGCGCTACGTCCCGACACCTCTCGAATGATGAATGCTGAATGATGAATGATGAATTCCCGACCGCCCGCCCCCGGACCCGCCGTCAGTGGGTGGGTGGGGGGAACTCAAAACTCAAAACTCTGAACTCTTCACTCTGAACTCTGAACTACTTCCTGAGCTGCTCGACGATCTCGGCGAGCTCCTTGCGGACCCCTCTGAGCGTCGCAAGGAGAGGTTGTACGTCGGCCCGGGGGGCTTTGTCAACCTCGGCGGGGGCGGCGGCGGCCACCGGCTCGGCGGCGGTCTGGGCGGGGGCGGGCTTGGGGGCCGGCTCGGGCTCAGGAGCCGGCTCGGGCTCGGCCTTCTCCTTGGCCTTGGCGGGGGCGGGCTTGGGTTTGGCCTTCTTGACCGGCTCGGGTTCGGGCTCGGCCAGGTCGAGCTTGCCGGAGTCGATCATGGACTCGATCTGCTTGCGGGCGCCGGCGATGGTGAGGCCTTCGTCGAACAACAGACGTCGGATCTCGAGGATGAGGTTCATCTGGGGCCGCGAGTAGAGGCGCTGGCCGGTGTCGGTGGTGGTGGTCTCGAGCTGGTCGAACTCGGT
Organism: Candidatus Methylomirabilota bacterium; assembly: GCA_035464095.1. GTDB lineage: Bacteria > Acidobacteriota > Thermoanaerobaculia > Thermoanaerobaculales > Sulfomarinibacteraceae > JAHECW01. Next base: position 820 of record DATHSO010000179.1, read on the forward strand.
GCCCCAGAAGCGCAGCATGTAGGGCTGGACGTTGGCCAGCTTGCACACCTCGTTGAGCTTGAAGAAGTCCTGGTCCTCGGGAAGCTCGAGCTTCTCAGCCATTCTCCTCCTCCGCCGGGGTCAGGGTGAGGCGCAGCTGCAGGGTGACCTTGCGGTTGCCGACCCAGTGGCCCGGTACCGGCACCTCGATGTCGAGGGCGCGCACCTGGCCCATCTCGGCGATCGCCCCCGAGCCCCTCAGGGCGAGGTGGAGCTGGTTGCCCTCGGTGGTGAAGTCGAAGCTCCGGCTGCTCGCGGGCACGACGGAGGCGCTGGCGCGAACGACCTCGGGTGCGGCGGGAGCGGGCTCGTCGCGGGTGAAGGGCTCGCCGTGGCCGACCATGATCGGCTGGCTCTTGGCCATGCGGTCGTGGCGGTCGGCCACGGAGGCCGGCGGCGGGGCGACCGGCGGCGGCTGCGGTCGAACCGGTTCCGGCTCGGCCACGGGCGGTGCGGCAAAGGCTGGCGGCGCCACGTCGGCGGGCGGCTCCGGCTCCACGAAGGTGGGCGGCTCCTCCTCGGCCGGTGGCTCCGAGGTCTCGAAGGCGGGCTCGTCGGGCTCACCGGCCTCGGCGTAGACCGAGCCGATGGCGATCGTGTCGGTGGGGCCGCCTTCGAAGGTCCGAGGATCCACCGGCATGACCTCCGGAGGCTCCGGCGGTGGGATCACTGGCTCGACCTCGGGAGGCTCGGCGAGCAGGTCGTCGCGCTCGAGGCCCAACGAGGCCAGGGCCTCGCGGTCCTCGGCCGCACCGAGCGCCCGCAGCACCTCGAAGTCGACCTCGGACTGGTCGCTCGCGGCCGGCGGCGGCGGGGCGGACCGGGTCGGCGGCGGCGCGAAGGGGCCGGGGGCCTCGATCCGGTCGACGTAGCGGTCGCTCTCCTCGGGAGCGGACACGGAGGTGAAGGCGGCGGAGGCCGGCAGCACCGGCTCGCGCTCGGTCGCGAAGCCTCGCTCCCCGGCCGCGGCCTCGTCCGCATCGGGGGCGAAGATGTCGTCCATGCTCTCGCTGATCGGCGGCTCGGGCCGGGCCATGAAGCTCGGGTCGGTGTCGAGGTCCGGGCGCTTCTCGGGCGGTGGCGGGATGAAGGTCTTGGGCGGCGGCAGCTCGTCCGGGATCGACCCGTCCTCGTCTCTCGGGTCGGTGAAGAGGGCGGCGACCTCGTCCTCCTCGGGCTCCGCCTCGTCCTCGGCGAGCGCCTCGCGGTCGACGGCGAACGCGGGCTCCAGCTCCTCGTCCTCGATCTCGAGCTCCTCGCTCCAAGCCGCGCCCGAACCCTTCTCGGCCTCGGCCTCGTCCTCGTCCCAGGGCGCATCTGAGGCCGCACCGACCTCCTCGGGCTCGTCGTCGGACTCGTAGACCCGGGTGTTGATCTGGTCCTCGTCCTGGAAGCTCGGGAAGTCGGCGCCGAAGTCGATGTCGCCCACGTCCTCGGACGGGGGCTCGCCGACCGGGGTCGGCTCGTCGAAGGACTCCACGACCTCGTCGGCCGGCGGCGCGGCCGGTTCGGCGGCGGCGGGAGGCTTGGCCGCAGGCGCTTCGGGCCTGGGCTCCGGCCGGCCAACGGGCATCGGCATGAGTGTGGGGGCCGTCGTGACCGGAGCGGGACCGGCCACCTTCATCGGCTTCATGGGCTTCGGTGCCTTGGGACCCGAGGCGCTGGCAACCGGCTCGTACTTCTCGCGCAGGTTGCGCATCACCAGCTTGACGATACCCTCGAGGGTCTCCTGGACCCCGATGCCCTCGGTGGCGATGCCCTCGAAGATCGGCGTCGAAAAGACGTTGAGGCTCTCGTTGAGGTCCTCGATGCTGAGCAGGTCGCGGAGGTCGCGCTTGTTGAACTGGAGGACGTGCGGGAAGTCCTTGAGGTCGATCCCCTGGAGCATCAGGTTCTCCTGGAGATTCTCGAAGGACTCCACGTTGGACGAGCGCATGGTGCGCTGCGAGTCGGCGACGAAGACCACCCCGTCGGCGCCGCGCAGCACCAGCTGGCGGGTCGAGTTGTAGTGGACTTGTCCGGGCACCGTGTACAGCTGGAGGGTGACGTCCATGCCCCGGATGCTGCCGATGTCGATTGGCAGCAGGTCGAAGAAGATCGTCCGGTCGCCCTCGGTGGCGAGTGAGATCATCTTGCCGCGCTGACCGCCCTCGAAGTGGTCGTGGATCCACTGCAGATTGGTCGTCTTGCCGCACAGACCCGGACCGTAGTAGACGATTTTCGCGTTCAGCTTGCGCAGCGCATAGTTGAAGAAGACCATCGGCGCCCCTAACTCATTCGTCCTCTAATCATAACCCGAAACGGGACCCCCTCCAAGGAGAAGGCGTCCCGGATCACGTTCTCCATGTGGCGGGTCCAGGAGAAGTGCGGCTTTCGGTCCAGGTTGGTGAACAGCACGAAGTGCGGCGGCCGGCTGTTGACCTGGGTGCAGTAGTAGAGCTTGGGGGCGCGCTTGCCCGCCATGGCCGGCGGGTGACGGTCGAAGGCGTCCTTGACGACCCGGTTGAGGTCGGTGGTGCCGATCCGGGCACCGTGGGCGCGGTGGACCGAGCGCATGGCCGGGAACAGCCGGTGCACCCCCTTGCCGGTGAGGGCCGACAGGTAGACCCTCGGCGCCTGGCGCAGGAACTTGAGCTGCTGCTCGATCATCGTGTCGAGCCCGGCCCGGGCCCGCTCGCGGTCCTCGACCAGGTCCCACTTGTTGACCACCAGCACCAGCCCGCGGCCGGCGTCCCAGGCGTAGCCCGCCACGTGGCCGTCCTGGCGGGTCACGCCCTCGGTGGGGTCCACCAGCAGCAGGCAGATCTGGGCGCGCTCGAGGTGGCGGCGGGCCATCACCACCGACAACACCTCGGGACCCTTGTCGGTGCGGCCCTTGCGGCGGATGCCTGCGGTGTCGACGAAGCGGAAGCGTTCGCCGTCGACCTCGCAGATCACGTCCACGGCATCCCGAGTGGTGCCGGGGACCTCGCTGACCAGCACTCTCGAGTCGCCGACCAGCTGGTTGACCAGGGAGGACTTGCCGACGTTGGGCCGGCCGATGACGGCGACGTGGATCTCGTCGCCTTCGGGGGCGGCCTCGTCGCCGGTGTCGGCCTCGTCGAGCTCCGGCAGGTGCGGCTCGAGGGCGCTCCACAGGCCGTCGATGCCGGTGCCGTGCTCGGCCGACACCGCCACCGGCTCGCCGAGCCCCAGCCGGAAGAACTCGTGGGCCTGGAGCTCCACGCTCTTGCGGTCGGCCTTGTTCACCACCGGCACCACGGGCACGTCGAGGGTGCGCAGGTAGGCGGCGATCTCCCGGTCCTCGGGGATCGGGCCGCTGTCGCCGTCGAGCAGCAGCACAACCACGTCGCTGTCGGCGATCGCCACCTCGGCCTGGCTGCGGATCAGGGGCACGAAGCCGTCCTCGTCCCCGAGCAGCAGGCCGCCGGTGTCGACCACAGTCACCCGCCCGCCCCCGGGCCGCTCGGCTTCGCCGACGATGCGGTCGCGGGTGACGCCGGGCAGGTCGTGGACCAGCGCACGCCGGCTCCGGGTGAGGCGGTTGAAGAGCGTCGACTTGCCCACGTTGGGCCGGCCGACGATCACCACGACCGGTAGTCGGCTCACGGCTGGTCGCCGTCCTGTGCGGTCGCCGGCGACGGCCCTTCGTCGACAGGCTCGGTGGGTGGCGGCTGGTCGCGCTCGACGATGTGGCGGCCGATCACCAGCCACTCGCCGTCGACCGTCCGCAGCTGGATCAGCGTGGTCTGCACCGAGCCCAGCCGGCTCCCCTTCTCCTCGCCGGTGAGGGCGTTGTAGCGCACGATGTCCCACACCTCCACCAGCGACACCGACGCGTTGACTTCGCGGAACACGTCGAGGCCGGTGACCTCGAAGCCGACCAGGGTCGCCTCGATGCGGTCGCCGGTGTTGGCGAGCTGCTGCAGGAGGTTGCGGACGTTGCGGACCTCCACCGGGCTGGCATGGCCTTCCATGTGGCTCAGGTCGAGGGTCGAGTAGCTCCTCGCGAGGGCGTGGAGGTAGTCGCGCACGGCGCTCTCGATCTCCGAGCGCTGCTCGGCGGTTGGCCCCTTCGGCTCGCAGCCGGCGGCGAAGAGCGCCACCAGGGCCAGCGACGCCGCTGCGGCGCATCTCTGCCATGGATGGGTCATCGTTGCCTCCGACCAGTGTGACCGTTCCGAGCCCCGGGGTTCCGTCCCGATTCCGCCCCGACGAGGATAGCAGCTCGCAGACTCGTGGGCCCGCTCCTCCCCTCGCGTCCGCGTCCGCGTCCGCGTCCGCGTCCGTTTCCCTTTCCGGGCCCGATGTCAGTGACAGTGGCAGTGGCAGTGACAGCAGCGGTGGCGGCGAACAGCGTCCGCGCCATGACCTGGAGGCTCCCCTGCCCCGGTCCTGACCTCGAAACACGGGGAAAACCCTCGACCGGTCGTCGGCGTGATCGCCCGAAAACGACGAAGGGCGGGGATGCACCCCGCCCGTTGGCGTTGCCGTGACCGGGTGGCGCCGGTCAGTCGTTCTGCGGGTTGTGGGACTCCTCGATGCACAGCTTGCGGAGCTCGTCGTCGGACAGGCCGGTCACGTCCGCGCCGATGGGGCACAGGTAGGTGTTGCCGCTCTCGGACTTGACCCAGTTGGTGCCGAGGTTGATCTTGCGCATCCGAATCTCTTCGAACATGGTGACCTCCTCTGGTTCTGGCCTCGTCGGGGCCGGTTTGTCGGTTCGGCGGCCGGGGCGGCCCAACCACCGCGTTCACCCCGGCCAACGGCTCTGAGATCTAGGTATATTCCAGTAATTTTCTAGAAATCTCCTCCGTGATTCAGATGACCGACGCTCCGGCCCGGTCCTCCGCCTCCTGGAGGCCCTTCAGCCGAACCGGCTCGAAGAGCTTGCGATGTTGCGATGCCTGCGATGGCTCAGAAATGCGACGCCTTCGTGTGCGATGGCTTTGCGCTCTTTGCGGTCTTCGCGTTTGAACTGCGATGGTGCGATGTTCTCTGCGCCTCTGCGCCTCTGCGTTGAAATGCGATGGCGGCGTCGGCTTCGTCTGCGATGGCTTGGCGTTCTTTGCGTCTTCGCGGTTCAACCCGCGATGGTGCGATGACCGAGCACACGGGCGACGGGAGCGATCGAAGCGCAACCGGCTATGATGGCAGGAAGACCCTGCCGGCGGCGGCTCCCCGACGCCGGGCCGGCGAGGAGGCGCCATGAGCAAGACAGTCAAGGTCACCTGCCCGCACTGCGATGCGTCCCTGATCGTCGACGTCGCCGCCGGGGTGGTCGTGAGCCACTCGGTGCCCGAGCGGCCCCGGGACAAGGTCGACCTCAACACCCGGCTCAAGCAGATGGAGGCCGAGAAGGCCCGGTCGGCGGACCGGCTCGCCGAGGCCATGCGCCACGAGAAGGACAAGGGCCGCCTCATGGAGGACAGGTTCCGCGAGCTCATGGACAAGGCCAAGGGCGACGACGGGTCGCGGCCGGTGCGGGACATCGATCTGGACTGAAGCCCAGACGACATTTCTTAATTCTTAATTCTAAATTCTTAATTATGAATTAAGAATTGGGTCCTGCCGGCCCTGTGAGTACGATGAGAACAGGTGCGATGTCATTCATAATTCATAATTCATAATTCATAATTCAAACTTGCAAGCGCCGCCGGGAACCCGGCGGCGCTGATCAGAAGCTGTCGTCAGTGTCTTACTCGGCGGTCTCGGTCTCGGGCTCGGTGCCGGGGACCGGAATGCCGGCGCGGCGCAGCTCGTCGTCGAAGATCTCGACGAAGTTCTCGAAGGGCTGGGCACCGGTGACCACGCGGCCGTTGACCGCGAAGCCCGGGGTGCCCCGGATGCCGAAGCTGTTCGCCTCGGCGGTGTCGGCCTGGACGTGCCCCCGGTGGGTCCCGGCGTCGAGGCAGGTGCCGAAGGCCTCGAGGTCGAGACCCAGAGCCTCGGCCTGGGTGACGAGGGTGTCGCGGCTGAGGTTGTTCTTGTTGGCGAAGATCCAGTCGTGGAGCTCCCAGAACTTGCCCTGGTCGCCGGCGCACAGCGAGGCTTCGGCGGCCAGGCCGGCCTGCTGGTGCATGGGCAGCGGCAGGTGCTTGAAGACGTGCACCATCTTGTCGCCGTAGCGCTCGCGCAGGGCGTCGATGGTCGGCTGCACGCGATCGCAGTACGGGCACTGGAAGTCGGTGTACTCGATGAAGACGATGGGCGCATCCTTTGGCCCGCGGGTCGGGCTCCAGGCCTCGACCTCCGGGTTCACGCGCGGCGGGTCGAGCACGATGGTGACGCCGGCCTCCTCGAAGAGCCGGTTCTTCAGCGCCAGCTCCTGCTGCGCGCCGCCCTGCTGCTGGAGGTAGGCGACGACCTGCTGGCGGGCCTGGGCCTCGTCCGGAGCGAGCTGGGCGCGGTACTGGTTCAGGACCTGCTGGATCTGCTCGTCGGTGGGCTGCGGCAACTTCTCGACGATCTCGCGGGTCAGGTACTCCTCGCGGGAGATCCCCTCCTCGGCGGCAGCGCGCTCGACGAGGCGATCGAAGATCATCGCCCGCAGCTGCTGGTCCTTGACCTGGAACATCTGCTGCTCGAGCTGGAGCAGCTGGCCGCCGGCGGCCTCCTCGACCTCGGCCACGGTGATCACCTGATCGCCGAAGCGGGCGGCCACCTCGTCGCTGGCTGGCGCGGTGCTCTCGGGCTGCTGGGCGCAGGCCACCATGGCGCTGGTCGCGAGCAGGCCGACGAGCAGGAATCGAATCGTGATGTGCACAGTGTCACTCCTTTGGTTTCCCGCGCGGATCTCGGCTGTCGCGGCGCGGAGTTGCCCGCCTACTATGGAGGCAACGGGATGCCTCGTCAACTGCCGGCGGCGCTTTCTGACCGGATGGTGACAGCTGAGCCGCCTGCACAAATGCCGTGACCTACGATGTGTTGCCTTGTTGAAACGTGGATCGGCCGGCGAGGGCGCCGGCCCTACAATGGGGCTCAATGTTTTGTTCCGCCGGCGCCCCCGCCGGCGTTCTGCTTCGCCTCGAAGCTTGCTCCTGTTCCGATTTTTGCAGGCGGCTCAGCTCAGAGCGCGAGCAGGGCGGCGTCGAGGTCGTCGAGGGTCGACAGAACGTCGACTCCCTCGGGCACTCCGTCGATGTGGGCGGCACCTGCGCCGCCCACCCACAACCGCGCTGCGGGCGCCAGCGCTCCGCGCAGCTCCCGAATCGCCTCGGCGGTGGCCTCGTCGGCGCCGAAGATGCTGATCGACAGCCCCACCGCGGCCGCGTCCAGCGCCTCGGCGGCCATGGCGATCTCGGCCACCGGCAGGTGCGGGCCGAGGACCCGGACCTTCCGGCCCGACGCCGCCACCGCGAGCCCGACGACGTGCAGCCCGAGGCCGTGGAGCTCGTCGGGGAGGGTGGCGAGCACGACCGGGCGGCCCCTGCCCGCCGGGTCGAGGTTCGCGCGCAAAGCCCGCAGCGTGTCCTCGAGGACCTCCGAGAAGAAGTGCTCGTGGCGGATCTCGATGCGCCCTTCGACCCAGGCGTTGCCGATCTCGGTGAGCAGCGGCGCCACCCGCTCGCGCAGGAAGCGGCCGACGCCGAGCAGGGAGGCGTCCCTGGTCAGGGCGGTGGCGAGGGCGTCGCGATCGAAGCGCCGGCAGGCGTCGAGGGTGTCATCCACGACTCCCGGGGTGAGGCCTTCCGGGATCCCGGCGGCGAAGGCGCCGCTCTGCCGCAGCAGCTCCTCGAGCTCGGTCCTGGACAGCGGAACGACGTCCCCGGCGCGGTAGCCGATCTCCAGGGCTGCGTTGATGAGCAGCAGCTGCTGCACCTGCTCCGCGGTGTAGCGCCGGTGGCCCGAGGCCAGGCGGTGCGGCGACGGGAAGCCGAAGCGGCGCTCCCACGCGCGCAGGGTGTGCTCGCCGATGCCGGTGCGCCGGCTGACGGCGCCCATCGGCCACAGCTGGCCCTCGGCGGCCTCGTCCGGTTGCTTGGCGTTGTCCGACATCGTCTGTCCCCCGTCGCTCCGGACCGGCCGAACGACTCGATCGTCGCGGCCCGAAGCGTCGCCGTCACGCTGCCCGGGCGAGCCTCTCGCTGGCCTCGAGGTAGGCCCCGGCCACGTCCCGAGCCGTCCAGGCCGCAGTCACGCAGACCGAGGGCACACTCGCCCGCGGTTCGTGCGCGAGGCCTCCGCCGGTGGGCACCCGACAGCCCTCGGGCGCCACCACCACCACCGATTCGCAACCCATGAACCGGGCCGCCGAGAAGGCGTCCCCCAGCGTCAGGGATCGGGGGCCCGACCCCACGCACGTCACGAAGACCCCGAGCCGCTCGGCCAGGGACTCGACGAGCTCCGACGCTCCGGTGTCCCACGGGCCACCGTCGGTCCCGGGCCAGTACATCACCAGAGCTGGACTCGCACTCGCGCTCGCGTACACTTCAGGCATCGCCATGTCAGACCTCTCAGATGTTCTCGCGATCCGGTGGTCCGGCGGTCGCCGCCGTCCTATCCGGGGCCCGCCGCTCGGCTCACCGTACCCGCTCGAGCGCCCAACGTCTAGGAAAAATCGAAATATTCCTCGGAGATCCCCGGGTTCCTCTGCCGATGCTGCCAACCTTCCCGTCGAGCCGCCTCCGCGACGCCAACGACCGGCCGGTCCGGCCCGGTGCGAGCATCGTCCTGTACTGGATGATCGCCGCCCGGCGGCCCCGCTTCAACTTCGGCCTCCAGCGCGCCGCCGACTGGGCCCGCCACCTCGGCCGGCCGCTGCTCGTCCTCGAGGCGCTGCGGGTCGACTACCCGTGGGCCAGCGACCGGCTCCACCGCTTCGTCATCGACGGCATGGCCGACCACGTCGAGGCCTTCGCCGCCGCGGGGGCGGCCTACCTTCCCTACGTGGAGCCCGAGCCGGGGGCGGGCCGAGGTCTGCTCGCCGCCCTCGCCGACGACGCCGCAATCGTCGTCACCGACGAGTACCCGACCTTCTTCCTGCCGCGCATGGTCGCCGGCGCCGCCGAGCGCCTGCCGGTGCGCCTCCAGGTCGTCGACTCCAACGGTCTCATCCCGCTGTCGGTAGCGGACGGCGAGTTCGCCACCGCCTACGCCTTCCGCCGCTTCGTGCAGCGCACCGTCCGCGACCACCTGGAGGACCTGCCCCTCGAGGATCCTCTCGCCGAGGCCCTGCCGGCGCCCGGCGCCGTGCCCGGCAAGATCCTCGAGCGGTGGCCGGCAGCCTCGAAAGCCCTCCTCGGCGGCGACCCAGGGGCGCTGGCCGGGCTGCCGATCGACCACGAGGTCGGGGTCGTCGAGCTGCGGGGCGGTCCGGTCGCCGGCGGCAAGGCGATGCAGCGGTTCCTCGACGAGGCCCTCGACGACTACGCCGAGCGGCGCAACCGGCCCGACGACGGCCGCTCGAGCGGGCTCTCCCCCTACCTCCACTTCGGGCACGTGGCGGCTCACGAGGTCGTCCTCGAGGTGCTGCGGCGCGAGCGGTGGTCGCCCGAGGACGTGGTCGGCCCCGACAACGGCCGCCGGGCCGGCTGGTGGGGGATGAGCGAGTCCGCGGAGGCGTTCCTGGACCAGGTGGTGACCTGGCGCGAGCTCGGCTACCAGTTCTGCCACCACCGCGAGGACCACGAGCGATGGAGCTCGCTGCCCGGCTGGGCGCAGGCCACCCTCGCCGAGCACGCCGGCGACGGGCGCGAGCACGTCTACGGCCTGGAGGCCTTCGCCGGCGCCGCCACCCACGACGAGCTCTGGAACGCCGCCCAGCGCCAGCTGCAACGCGAGGGCACGATCCAGAACTACCTGCGGATGCTGTGGGGCAAGAAGATCCTCGAGTGGACCGAGCACCCGGAGGACGCCCTGGCGATCATGCTCGAGCTCAACAACCGCTTCGCCGTCGACGGCCGCGACCCCAACTCGGTGAGCGGCATCTTCTGGGTGCTCGGCCGGCACGACCGGGCGTGGGGCCCGGAGCGGCCGGTCTTCGGCAAGGTCCGCTACATGTCGAGCGCCAACACCGCCCGCAAGCTGCCGGTCGCGGAGTACCTCGAGCGCTACGGCGGGAAAGGGGAAGGGTCGTGAAGGTCCTGGTCACCGGCGCCACCGGCTACATCGGCGGGCGGCTCGTGCCGCGGCTGCTCGAACGAGGTCACGAGGTGCGGGTTATGGTCCGCGACCCGGCGCGGGTGGCCGGCCGGATGTGGTCGAGCGAGGTCGAGGTCGTTCGCGGCGACGTCGAGGAGCCCGAGTCCCTGCCGGCGGCCCTGGCCGGGGTCGACGCCGCCTACTACCTGATTCACCTCATGGGCAGCGGCAAGGACTTCGCCGAGCGCGACCGCCGGGCCGCCCGCGCCTTCGCCGCCGCTGCAGGCCACCTCAAGCAGGTGATCTACCTCGGCGGTCTGCTCCCCGAGGCCGAGAAGGTCTCGCTCCACCTGTCGAGCCGGGCCGAGGTCGGCGAGATCCTGCGCGCCGAGCTGCCAGCGGTGGAGCTGCGGGCGGGGCCGGTGATCGGCTCGGGCTCGGCCTCCTTCGAGATGGTGCGCTACCTCACCGAGCGCCTGCCGGCGATGATCGCGCCCCGCTGGATCCTCAACGACGTCCAGCCGATCGCGGTCCGCGACATCCTCCGCTACCTACTGCTGGCCCTCGAGCGCGACGCCCGGGGCATCTACAACGTCGGCACCGACCCGATGAGCTTCAAGGCCATGATGCAGGTCTTCGCCGAGGTCCGCGGCCTGAGGCGGGTCATCGTCCCGGTGCCGGTGCTCGCGCCCCGGCTCGCGGCCCTCTGGGTCGGCCTGGTGACCCCGATCCCCAACCGGCTGGCGGTGCCCCTCATCGAGGGTGTCGTCCACCCGGTGGTGGCGGACTGCTCCCGGGCGCGGCGCGACTTTCCCGGGATCGAGCCAATGGACTACCGATCGGCGGTGGAGCGGGCCCTCGAGCGCACCGAGGCCCACGCCGTCACCACGCGCTGGAGCAGCGCCCTGGGCAGCGCCCCGGCCTTCGAGCTCACCCAGGCCCAGGGTCTGATCCGCGAGATCCGCAGCCGGCTCACCACTGCGGACCAGGAGACCACCTACCGGACCTTCGCCTCCCTCGGGGGCGAGCGCGGCTGGCTGTACTGGAGCTGGGCGTGGTCCCTGCGCGGGGCGCTCGACCGGCTGGTGGGCGGACCGGGCCTTCGCCGGGGCCGCCGCCACCCCACCGAGCTCGAGCCCGGCGACGCCCTCGACTTCTGGCGGGTGGAGCTGGCGGACCCACCGAGCGTGCTGCGGCTGCGAGCCGAGATGAAGGTCCCGGGGCGGGCCTGGCTGCAGTTCGAGGCCCTGCCCGAGGGCGACGGCACGCGGCTCGTGCAGACCGCGGTCTTCGAGCCGATCGGCCTGTGGGGGCAGGTCTACTGGAACCTCCTCTACCCCATCCACCGCCTCATCTTCTCGGGCATGGTCGACCGCATCGCCGAGGCTGCGGAGAAGGGAGCCGAGCCGTGAGGACCTTCCTCCACACCAGCGAGCAGTGGCTGCCGACCCCCCTCGAGGAGGTCTTCCCGTTCTTCGCCGATGCCCACAACCTGGAGCGGCTGACCCCGGGCTGGCTGCGCTTCAACGTCCTCACCCCCAACCCCATCGAGATGGCGGTGGGCACGCGGATCGACTACCGATTGTCGTGGCGCGGGATCCCCCTGCGCTGGACCAGCGAGATCGCGGCCTGGGAGCCGCCCCACCGCTTCGTCGACCGGCAGCTGCGCGGGCCCTACCGGCTGTGGCACCACGAGCACCGCTTCGAGGCCCGCGACGGGGGCACCCTCGTCGCCGACGAGGTCCGCTACGCGGTCTGGGGCGGCGCGCTGGCCAACCGGCTGGGGGTCGCACGGGACGTCGCCACGATCTTCGCCTTCCGCCGCGAGCGCCTCGTCGAGCTCTTCGGCGGCTGACCGCTCGCCCCGACGGCACCGGACCATCACAGGTTGAACCGCGAAGACGCCAAGAACGCCAAGCCATCGCACACATCGCAGAAATAAACGCAGAGGCGCCTCTGCGTTTCTGCGTTAAATGCGATGGTGGGATGGCCTGGCGTTCTTCGCTTCCTTGCGGTGCCACCCGATCGCCTTGCACCCGAGCACGACCGCTTACTTTCTAGAGATAACCTGGAATAGTAGAAGGTAAACTCGACTTTTCCTTGACGAAGCCGATCGAACGGCTATCTCGAACTCGACCCTGGGAGGTCATCATGAAGCGCACCGTCATCCTCGCCCTAGCCCTGACCGTTACCGCCGCCCCCGCACTCGCGGGCGACTGCGCCACCAAGAGCGCCGTCAAGACCGCGTCCAACCCGGCGGCCGCGGCCAACATCGTCGAGACCGCGGTCGCGGCCGGCAACTTCAACACACTGGTCGCCGCCGTCCAGGCCGCCGGCCTCGCCGACACCCTCGCCGGCCCTGGCCCGTTCACCGTCTTCGCACCGAACGACGCGGCCTTCGCGAAGCTGCCCGCCGGCACCATCGAGACGCTCCTCGCCAACCCTGACCAGCTGCGCGAGATCCTGCTCTACCACGTGGTGCCCGGCAAGGTGAAGGCCGCGCAGGTCGTTGGCCTCGACCGCGCCACCACCGCCCAGGGCGGTGACGTGAAGATCAAGGTCGCCGACGGCTCGGTGAAGGTTGACGGCGCCTCGGTGCTCGCCACCGACATCGAGACCTCGAACGGCGTCATCCACGTCATCGACACCGTGATCCTCCCCCAGGGCTGATCCAGTCCCCCCCGCATTCGGGAATCCGAATGCACTCCTCGGGCCCCCCGCATGGGGGGCCTTTTTCCTCTCCCGCGTCCGCGTCCGCGGCCGCGTCCGTGCCCGACGCCAGCGGCAGTGGCAGCAAAAGCGATCAGCAACCAGCGACAGCGATCAGCGACCAGCAAACAGTGACAGCGACAGTGGTCAGCGCCAGCGATCAGGGGCAGCGACCGGGTCCGGGCCTGGGTCCGGCTCGGACGCCACGGCGTCCGAGCCGGGGGGAGGGTGTAAATCCCTCCCCTACGAGCGGTTTCTGGTTTGCGTCGTGGTTTCCGGTTTGCGTCGTGGTTTCCGGTTTGCGTCGTGGTTTCCGGTTTGC
>DATHSO010000180.1:0-12583 GCA_035464095.1 Candidatus Methylomirabilota bacterium
GGGTGGTGAGTCGCTAGTGGTGAGTCGCGAGTGTCCGGACTGGTGACGATTGAGGAGTGAGGAGCCGCCCGCCGGTCACTGACACTGACGCTGATCGCCGGTCACGGACGCCCGTTCCTGACGCTCCTAAGTAACACCCCCGCAGACTTCGGGGATGTCTGCTGGAACCAGTGTTGTGTTACTTCCCCGGCGTCTCCCGGGGCAACAAGGGTGGGGGGCTGATTGCTGATTGCTGATCGCCGCCCCCGGTCGCTGATCGCTGGCCGCTGGCCCTGGTCGCTGTCCCTGATGGCTGCCGCCGGCTGCTGCCCCTGATCGCCGCCGCTGAACGCTGGTCGCTGGCATCGGGCACGGGTCCGGGCACGGGCCCGGGTTCGGGTACGGTTGCGGGAGCCAACCGCAGCCCCGGAACGGGACGCTCCACCGACCCGCTCTTCCCGATGTGCGCAGCACAACGGTTTCAGCGAGGGCCGCCCGGTCGCCGCAGGCGGCCCGGCGGCCCTCGGTGCAGGCGCGGGCGCCGGGGCTACTCCGGCACCCTCCGGATCACGAACGGCTCCTGCCCCTCGATGAAGTTGACCTCGACGATGGTCTTCTGGCCGTCGACGATCAGCACCGAGGTCGCCAGCTTGCGGCCCGGCATCATGAACACGATCGGGTACTCGCCGGCCGGGATCTTGGTGAGGTTGAGCTGCATCCGGATCTTGTCGTGGATCTGGTCGCGGAACCACACCGTGCAGTTGGTCGGCGTCGAGAAGATCCGCAGCGAGCCGAGCCCCTCGTGGACCACCTGGACCTCCTTCCGCCGGAGGTCGCCGTGGACCGTGGACTCCGCCCCCGCCTCGATGGCGATCACCGAGGTCACCGGCTCGTAGCCGGGCTTCGAGAAGGTGATGGTGTGCTCGCCCACCGCGAGGCCGCCGATGGACAGCTGGGGGGTGGTCTTGTCGCGCACCCTGCCGTCGATCTCGACGGTGCAGTTCTGGGGCGCGGAGGTCACGACCAGGCTGCCGACCTCGAGGGTCGCGGCCTCGACCGGCGCCGACGGCGCCGCCGCGGCCAGCGGCTCGAAAGCGCCGACCGCGACCTCGATCGGCCGGGTGTGGACCTGGACGTCGAAGCGCTGGGGCTCGAAGCCGTCCTTCTCGACCCGGATGGTGTGCCGGCCGCGGCCGACGTCGGCCAGGTAGAGCCCGTCCTCGAGCTGGGAGGTCGTGCCCACCAGCTCGCCGTCGAGGTAGACCCGCAGGCCGGGCTCGGCGGAGATCTGGACTCCCGTTGCGCGGGTGACGGTGGTGGCGTCAACGGTGGTGGCCGGGACCGCTGGCGGGGTCGCTGCAGCCGCTGCCCCGGCCGCGACGGCGGTGGTCGGGGCGGGCGTGGTCGGCTCGACCCGTTCGCCGCCGAGCCGCCAGAACGGGGAGGTGTCGACGGGCTCGGGCGGCCACGCCAGACGGCCGGCGAGCTCCACCGCCGCAGCCGCGTCCTCGGGCAGCAGGAAGTGCTCCTCGACGAGCCGCGCGGCGGCGGCGGCCACGCGGTCGACGTAGGCCTGGTGGTCGGGGTACCGGGCCTCGAGCGACGGCCGCGGGTCGCCGCTTCTTCGCCGCTCGGCCTCGGTGGCGGCGAAGGGCCAGAACGAGCCGTCGAAGCGGGTCAGGTACCCGGAGCCGCCGGCCTCCTCCGAGCGCGGGTTGAAGCCCTGGTAGGTGCCCAGGGGCACGGCGAGCTCGGGCAGGCGGATGCCGCCGACCCCGTTGCCGTCCTCGTCGACGGCCGGCACGAAGGTCGGCCAGGGCTCCCCGGGCTCGGGCGGCACCACCGTGAACACCCCCTCGCTCCAGAAGGCGGGGCCCAGGTCGAGTCGCGGCGGCTGCAGGTTCCGGCCGGGGTGGCGGGCCCCCGGGACGGCCGGGAAGCGGCGGGCGTGCTCGGCGGCGGTGACGAGCTCGCCGCGGTCCAGCCGCGGCACCCGGCTCGGCGGCGGCTCGATGCCGTCGCTCAGCCAGCGGTCGAGGTTTCGGAGCATGGCGCGCTGGACCGCCTCGACGCCGAGGGGGTTGCGCCCATGCTCGGTGACCGTGCGCTCGCGTGACGGCGCGCCGCCGTGGGGAGCGCCGTTGGTCATGTAGATCCGGACGTCCGGGTGGATCGGGGCGTCGCCGGTCCCGGCACGATCGGTGTGGATCAGGGACGCCGACCGGGTCCAGTACTCCAGCGCGTTGTTGGTGATCAGGATCTTCGGCACCCTGCCGAGGCGCTTGGCGGCGGCGAGGACGTCGTTGTCCGGCAGCGCCCCGTCGGGAAGGAAGTTGAAGGGCGGGTGGTCGGCCGGGAACAGGTTGCCCTCGAGGTGGCTCGGGTGGTGGGTGGTCTGGGCGAAGCGGTGGTTGAAGCCGCCCTTGCCGCCGCCGGCGACGTGGATCCGGGCGCCCTCGAAGACCATCCGGTCGCGCTCGTCGACGTGGAAGCCCTGCCACAGCATGTGGGTGATGACCCGGCCCGACTGGGAGACGCCGAAGATCAAGGCCAGGTCGACGGCCGGCCGCCAGCGCCCGGCCTCGTCGAGCTCGGCCAGGGGGCTCGGGGTGCCGAGCCGGTCGGCACCCTCGAAGTGGAAGAAAGCCATGGCGTCGCGGATGGCGGCCAGGCCGAGGCCCACCACCCGCGGGTTGGCGGCCTCGTAGACGAGCTCGTAGATACGGCCCGGCTCGAAGCCCCCCTCGAGGGCGATGGACGTGGGGTCGGGCACCTCGACGCCGTGCTCGACCCGGGCGAAGCGCCAGCGGTCGCGCGGAATCCGTGTGCGCTCGCCGGTGGGCTCGTCGCGAACCGTCAGCACGGCGGCCGCCGCGGCCTCCGGGTCGGCGGGCGGGTAGCAGCGGCTGCCGCCCCAGGCCAGGGCCATGGACGGCAGCGGCTCGGTGGAGAAGCTGTTGACCATCTCGGCGGCGATGGGCTGCCGGATCGGCTCGCCGCCCTCGGTGGCGACGGGCAGGTCGATCTGCAGCCGGTGGTCGCCCGAGCGCACGTCCCAGTTCCAGGCCGACCAGAGCAGGGCATAGCCCTCCTCCATGAGGAAGCCGTTGCCGGCGTCGGCAAGGGTCGACGGGTCGTTGCCCCGCGCGCCGCCGTTGATGTGGCGCAGCATGTAGAGGTTGCCGCGGTTGTTGACGTCGTAGAGGAGACGCCGGTTGCCCCGTTCGAGGTCGACCGGCCTGAGCAGGACGAAGTCGCCCTCGAAGCGCACCAGGCCGTCGGCGCCCCGCGGCGCCAGCTCGAGGTCGACGACGGCGGCGTTGGCCGGGTTCGCCGGGTCGACGGCGTAAAACAGCCGGCCCCGGATCTTCTCGTAGGGCCCGGTGTCGCCGAAGGCCGCGCCGTCGGCGAAGAGCTCGCGCGAGGTGACCTCCACGCGCTCGACCTCGGCGCTCGCGGTCACGGCCGCCAGCACGGCGGCGGCCAGCAGCAGGGTGACTCCCGGGCGGCGGAAGGTACTCGTGATCATGGCTCCTCCGGTCGTCGGCTCGGTCCCCGCGATGATAGCGCTGCTAGACTCCGGGACAGCCGCGTCGGGCCGAGCCGTCGCCGCGAAGGAGGAAACATGCGCCCACTCACCGTCCTCGCCGCCATCGCCGTGCTCGCCGTCGCCTGTGCTCCTGCGCCCGCACCCGAGGTGACCGAAACCGCGCCGCCACCCTTTGAGCTCGAGCTTCCCGACGGCTTCGAGGCCGCCGTGGCGACGATCCGGCCCGAGCTCATGCTCGCCGACGTCAGCCACCTCGCCAGCGACGAGCTCGAGGGCCGCGGTCCGGGCAGCGCCGGCGACCGCGCCGCCCGCGCCTACCTCGCCGAGCGCCTCGGAGAGATGGGCTACGAGCCCCTGTTCGACGGCGGCTGGGAGCAGCCCTTCGAGATCGTCGGCGTGACCGGCAACTTCCCCGAGCGCTGGACCTTCACCGGCACCGACGGCGCCACCGAGGCCTTCGGCTACGCCGACGAGTACATGGTGACCTCGGGCGTCCAGCGCGAGCGGGTCGCCATCGACGACGCCGAGGTGGTCTTCGTGGGCTACGGCATCGAGGCCCCCGAGGAGGGCTGGGACGACTTCAAGGACGTCGACGTCTCCGGCAAGGTCCTGCTCATGCTCAACGACGACCCGCACTGGGACCCCGACCTCTTCGCCGGCGAGCGCAAGCTCTACTACGGCCGCTGGTCGTACAAATACGAGAGCGCCGCCCGCCACGGAGCCGCCGCGGCCCTCATCGTCCACACGACGCCGTCGGCCGGCTACCCGTGGAGCGTGGTGCGCTCGTCCAACGTCGGCGAGCAGTTCTCCCTGCCCCAGGGTGACGAGCCCCACGCCCTGGTCAACGGCTACCTGAGCGAGGACGCGTCGCGCCGGCTCGCGGCCCTCGGCGGCCACGACCTCGACGCCCTCGTCGAAGCCGCGCGGTCGCGCGAGTTTCGCCCGGTCCCCCTGGGCGTGACGACCAGCCTCGAGTTCACCAACGACATCCGCTCCACCGAGACCGCCAACGTCGCCGGGGTGCTGCGCGGCCGTGATCCCGAGCTCGCCGACGAGATGATGGTCTACTCGGCCCACCACGACCACTTCGGCATCGGCGAGCCCGACGAGACCGGCGACACCATCTACAACGGCGCCCTCGACAACGGGGTCGCCATGTCCCAGGCCCTGGCGGTGGCTGGCGCCTTCGCCGAGCTGCCCGAGCGCCCCCGCCGCAGCGTCCTGGTCTTCTTTCCCGCCGCCGAGGAGCAGGGTATCCTCGGCTCCAAGTACTTCGTGGAAAGCGGCGCCGTCCACCCCGGCCGCATGACCGCCAACGTCAACTTCGAGCTCGGCAACGTCTGGGGCCGAACCCGGGACGTGATGGTCTACGGCCTCGGCAAGTCCGAGCTCGACGACCTGGTCGCCGCCGCGGCCGCCACCCAGGACCGCACCATCCGCGCCGAGCAGGACGTCCGCGCGGGCTGGTTCTACCGCTCCGACCAGATCAGCTTCGCCCGGGTCGGCGTGCCGGCCACCTGGTTCAAGTCGGGGGTCGACTTCATCGGCCGCGAGCCGGGCTGGGGCGAGCGGCAGTACGCCGACTGGATCGAGTTCAAGTACCACAGCCCGGCCGACGAGGTCGAGGACGATTGGAACCTGGAGGGCCTCGCCGAGGACGCGCGGCTCGCGTTCATGGTCGGCGCCGCCGTCACCGAGGCCGACGTCACCCCGACCTGGTACCCCGGCGACGAGTTCGCTGACGAGCGCGCCGCCGCCCTCGCCGCCCTGGAGTCGAACCGGTAACACCCGATCCGCCAGCTCGGCGGAACGGACACGGCCCGGGTACCGCGACCGGCGTTCCTGGTCGACGCTCGGGAGGTCGGCGGTCGAATCGAAACCGCAAAGGCCGCTAAGTACGGACGCAAAGCTCGCCATGCTTCACCAAGCAGTCGAGCGACCGCGCGGCAGTGCTTCGAAGGTCGTCCGTCCGTGGTCTGTGTCTTCCGGATGAGAGTCCGACCCTTCCACCGAGAGACTTCCCCTCCGGGTTTTCAATCCGTCGCAGCCAACGGCGCCGGCAGGCCGAGTCTGGGGTCCTTTGCGGACTTCGCGTGGGACGTTCTTCGCGACCTTTGCGGTTCCTCCCGACAAACGCTCACGAATCGTGAACGGATCCGAACGCCTTGGCGACACACGAACGGGCTCAGCCGCCGAGGACCGCGAGCGTGCTGCGGGCGGCGGCGAGCAGGCCGCGCAGCCCGAGCAGCACGCACACGGCGACGACGATCCCGGTGACCAGGTTCTGCCAGCGGCCGTTGACGCCGTCCCCGAGCAGCGCGCGGTCGTTCATGGTCAACCACAGAAAGGCGGCCACGAAGGGCAGCAGGATGCCGTTGAAGGCCTGGGCGGCGATGATCGCCGGGATCGGCTGCACCCCGGTCATGCCGAAGACGACACCGATCAGCAGCACCCCGAGCCACACCGCCCGAAAGCGCCGGCCGCCCTCGGCCCACTCGGGCCGCCCCGCGCCGATGAGGGTGCGGACGGTGATGGCAGCTGCCAGCGGCGCCGTGATCGCCGACGTGAAGCCGGCGGCGAACAGGCCGACCGCCAGGGACAGCTCGGCGCCCGGTCCGAGCCGATCGGCCAGCACCGCCGCCAGCCGCGGGTAGTCGAGCCCGCCGCCGAGGGCGCTGCCCACCACCAGCACGCCGAGGGAGATCAGACCGCCGCCGCCCACCGCCAGGGCCAGGCCCCACCGCATCTCGCCGAGCCGGTTGCCGCGGGCCAGGGCCGAGCCGAGGAAGAGGTTGTAGGGCACCACGGTGGTGCCCACCAGCCCGAGCACCAGCATGGTCGAGCCGTCAGGGATCCGCGGCACGGCGAGCCCTTCGAGGAGGCGGCCCAGGTCGGGGCCGAGGCGGACGGCGGTGACCAGGAAGGCCAGCCCCATCACCGCCACCAGCGCGCCCAGGCTGCGGGCGATCCACCGGGTGCTGCCGGTGGCCAGCAAAGCCGCCCCCGCGGCTCCGCACAGGGCGGTCAGCAGCGCCGCCGGGGCGTCCACCACCAGCCGCAGCCCGGCGACTCCGCCGAGGAGGTTGCCGGCCTCGTAGGCCGCGCAGCCCAGCACAACCCCACCGGCGAGCACGGCCGGCACCGCCCGACCGCGGGCAGCCGCCCGGAAGCGCTCGCCGATGGCCTCGCCGAGCTCGCGGCCGGTGACCACGGTGATCCGAGCTGCCGCCTCCTGGAGCACCAGGCAGGCGACGGTCGAGAACAGCAGGGCCCAGGCCAGGGCGAAGCCGAAGTCGCTGCCGGCGCGGGCGGCGGTGGTGACGGTCCCGGGGCCGATGAAGGCGGCGGCGATCACCGACCAGAAAAGCAGGTCGAGGAGCCGCCTCACCCCTCCGGCTCCCCGTAGCCGCCGCCGCCGGGGGTCTCGAGCACCAGCCGGTCGCCGGTGGACACCCGGCAGCCGTCGATCCCCTTGAGCACCTGCCGGGCGCCGTTGGCGCGGATGACCACCTGCCGGCCCGGGGCGCCGTCGCTGCCGCCGGCCATTCCGAACGGGCCGGAATCCCTATGTTGGCTCAGGATCGACAGCTCGAGCGGCGCCAGGAACTGGACCTCACGAACGAGGCCGTCGCCGCCCCGCCACCGTCCCTCGCCACCCGAGCCGCGCCGGATGGCGAAGCGCCGCAGTCGCACCGGGTACCGGAACTCCAGCACCTCGGGGTCGGTGATCCGGGTGTTGGTCATGTGGGTGTGGACGCCGTCGGCGCCGTCGAAGCCCTCCCCCGCCCCGCTGCCCCCGGCCACGGTCTCGTAGTAGCCGAAGCTCTCGTCGCCGAAGCTGAGGTTGTTCATGGTGCCCTGGCTGCAGCCGGCCAGGCGCAGGGCCTCGATGAGGGTGTCCACGAGACGCTGGCTGGTCTCCACGTTACCGCCCACCACCGCCGGGCACATCCCCGGGTCGTCGAGGAACGGCGGGTCCAAAATGCTGCCACGCGGGATCCGGATCTCCACCGGCTCGAGGAGGCCCTCGTTGAGGGGCAGGTTCTCCTCGACCAGCAGGCGCATGACGTACATGACGACGCTGTGGACGATGGCCGGGGTCGCGTTGAGGTTGCCCGAGTGGACGTCGGCCGAGCCTTCGAAGTCCACCACCGCGCGGTCGCCCTCGATGGTCACCCTGACCGCCAGGGGCTCGCCGCCGTCGAGCAGCTGGCGGCCCTCGTGGACGCCGTCGGGAAGCCGCAGGAGCGCCTCGCGCACCTGTCCGGCCGCCAGCTCGCGCAGCGCGTCCATGTGCTCGACCACGTGGGAGAAGCCCACCGTGTTGGCGAGCGTCAGGAGCGCCTGCCGGCCGCGGCTGATGGCGGCGAGCATGGCCCGCAGGTCGGCCAGGTTGTCGGCCAGCATCCGGGTCGGGTAGCGGCCGCCGCTGAGCAGCGCCTCGACCTCCCCCCAGCGCTCCTCGCCCGCCGCCACCAGCCGGGTCGGCGGGATCACCACCCCCTCCTCGGCCAGGGAGCGGGCGTCGGGCGGCACCGACCCCGGCCGGATGCCCCCGATCTCGGCGTGGTGGGCGCGGCAGGCGACCCAGCCCAGGAGCCGCCCCTCCAGGTGAACCGGTGCGGCGAGGGTGACGTCGGGCAGGTGGGAGCCGCCGAAGGCGGGGTGGTTGGTCACCACCACGTCGCCGGGCTCGAGCTCGAGGGCGGCCGCCAGCCGGCGCACGCACAGCCCCATGGCGCCGAGGTGGACCGGAATGTGCGGCGCGTTGACCACCAGGCGGCCGGCCGGGTCGAGGAGGGTGCACGAGAAGTCACCGCGCTCCTTGATGTTGGTCGAGACCGCGGTGCGCTGCAACCGCTCGCCCATCTCGCGGGCGATGCTCGCGAAGCGGTGGCTCATGAGCTCGAGCTCCACCGCCCGCGGACGCTCCCGGTGGCCTGTGACCCCGGCGCCCCCCACCACCCGCAGCCGCAGGCCGCCGTCACCGAGGGCCACGGCCCGCCACCGGCGCGGCACGACGAGCGCGCTGTGGGCCTGCTGGATGAGGGCCGGGCCGGCGACCACCGTCCCGGCCTCGAGCTCTCCGGCCCAGTGGCACGGGACCTCGTTCCAGCCGCCGTCGAGGAAGGAGCGCTGGACCACGGTCGCGGTGGGTGCGGGGCGCTCGTCGCCCTCGTCCACCCCCGCCGGCCCGACCGGGTCGCGCCGGTTGCGCGCCACCACCCGCAGCGACACCAGCTCGACCTCGCGCCCTGCCGGCCGGTAGCCGAAGAGCGCCTGGTACTGCCTCGTGAACTCGGCCTCGAGGTCGCCGTCCTGGGGCGGCTCGAGCTCGAGGACCGCGTCCTGGCCCTGGTAGCGCAGCTCGGCCATCCTGCGCGGCGGGTCCAACGCCTCGCGCCCGACCCCCTCGGACGCCAGGGACGCGAAGGCCTCCGCCTCCAGGTCCTCGAACCATCCCTCCAGCTGGTCGGCGACCCTTGCCACCGGCAGCAGCACCTCGCGCTGGGCGAAGCGCTCGATGACGGCGTGGCCGAGGCCGAGCGCGCTCAGCAGCCCGGCGTCGCCCGGCAGCACCACCTCCTCGATCCCGAGCACCTCGGCCACCCGACAGGCGTGCTGGCCGCCGGCGCCGCCGAAGGCGACCAGGGAATAGCCCGCCGGGTCGATGCCCTTGCGCACCGAGATGTGCCGGATGGCCTCGGCCATGCGCTCGTCGGCGATGCGCAGCAGACCTTCCAGGATCTCCTCGTCGGTGACGTCATCGTCGTCGAGCTCGGCGCGCAGCTCGGCAAAGCGCCGCCGGGCGGCCTCGACGTCGATGGGGATCGGGAAGTGCGATGGCACCAGCCGGCCGAACAGCAGGTTGACGTCGGTCAGGGTGAGCGGGCCACCGGCACCGTAGCAGGCCGGGCCGGGCTCGGCCCCGGCGCTCTCGGGTCCCACCGCCAGCCGGCCGTGCTCGACCCGGCAGATCGAGCCGCCGCCGGCGGCCACGGTCTCGATGGCGAGGGCCGGCGCCGCCAGCTCGACCGGGCCGACCCGGTGGTTGAAGACGTACTCGAAGTCGCCGTCGAAGCGCGACACGTCGGTGCTGGTCCCGCCCATGTCGAAGGCGATCAGGCGCTCGGCGCCGGCCCGCCGCCCGGCCAGGGCCGCCCCCACCACCCCGCCGGCGGGTCCGCTGAGCAGGCTGTCCATGGCCCGGAAGCTGTCGGTGTCGACCAGACCGCCTGCGCTGGTCATGACGTGGAGGCTGACGCCCCGGTTGCCGAGCCCTTCCTGCACCGCGCGCAGGTAGCCGGTGATCACCGGCCCGAGGTAGGCATCGGTGGCGACGGTCTGGGAGCGGCGCAGCAGACCCTGGAACGGGCTCAGGGCGCTCGACCGGGAGACGTAATCGAAGCCCTCGTCGAGCAGCAGCTTCTCCAGGATCTCCTCGTGGAGCGAGTTGCGGTGGCCGTGGAGCAGGGCGATGCTCGCGCTGGTGATGCCGCGTCGCTTGAGGTCCACGATCCGCCCCGCCACCGCGCCCCGGCTCAGCCCGTCGATGACGAAGCCGTCGGCGGTCAGCCGCTCGCGGACCCCCACCACCGCCTCGGGCAGCGGCTCCGGCCGCTCGATGTGCAGGGCGAACAGGTCGGGGCGCTGCTGGTCGCCGATGGCGAGCAGGTCCTCGAACCCCTCGGTGATGAAGTGGGCGGTGGGCGCGCCGCGGCGCTCGAGCAGCGCGTTGGTGCCGCGGGTCGTGGCGAGGCGCATCGCCACCGGCGGCAGCTCGCCGCTCAGGGGCGTGCCGGTGATGAGCCGGGTGGCGAGCAGCGGCGCCTCCTCACCCGAGAACAGCTCCACCGCCCGGCCGGGCTCGAGCTCGGCCGCGCCCTGGGCGAGGACGAGCCCCCCGGTGAGCAGCTCGTGGCTGACGACCTCGGCTTCGTGATCGGTGCCCAGCACCGCGAGCCGGTAGCCCGTGAGGAAGCCGTCGGGCAGGGCGGCGCCGCCGCGCAGGAAGACCCGGCCGTCGTCGTCCACCGACTCGACCCGGTCGCGCAGAGCGCCGCTGGAGAGCACCTTGCAGCTGTGCCGCCGGCCCTCGGGGTCGAGGGCGATGCAGTCGGTGAAGGTCCCCCCGGTGTCGATCCAGATCCGCCAGATCCCAGCCAAGGCGTCAGATCCCCTTCCCGGTCACCAGGTAGGTCGCGAAGCTGCCGAGCCAGTGGCCGCCCTCGTAGTGCTCGCCGGTCACCGCCGCCAGGCCCGCCGCGCGGTGGGCGTCCGCCGCCGCCTGCAGGGCCGACCGCCGCGGATCCTCGGGCGGCAGCCCCGCGACGATGCCCTCGAGCATCCAGGCGCGGCTGAGGTTGAGTCCGTCCAGGTGGGCGAGCTTGCCGTCGGCGCGGTCGGTCACGATGGCGACGGGAAGCCAGTCGGCGGAGCCGTCCTCCGGAATGCCGGGCAGGAAGCGCTCGAGCCACGGCGCGAAGCTCTCCGGCGGCAGCACCCGCCGCAGGAGGTCGGCTTCGGCGAGGCACGGGGACAGGAAGTCCTGGCCCGACGGCTCGTAGGCCATGGGGCAGTCGCGGTCCTCGAGGTAGAGCCGGCGGGTCGTTGCGGTGACCAGATCCACCATGGCCTCGTCGCCCACCGCCTCGGCCCAGTCGAGGATGAGCCCGAAGGCGAAGGCGGTCTGGCTGTGCTCGCCGGTGCGGATCGGGTAGGCCAGCTTCGGCAGCCAGTCGCGGATCCGGTCGGCGGCGATGGCGGCCAGGGGCTGGAGGGTCGAGCTCCACACTCGGGACTGCTCGCCGTCCCAGGTGGCAAGCTCCTCGGAGAGACAGAGCAGCCAGGCGAGGCCGTAGGGGCGTTCGAAGGAGGCCCGGCCCTCGCCCAGGAGGTACGCCTGCTCGACGGCGATCCGGTCCGGCTGGAAGCTCGTCGCCAACGCCGCCCGGGCCTCGGCGGCCCACGGGGCGTCCGGGTGCAGCCGGGTGAGCCGGGTCAGCAGCCAGTGCCCGTGCACCGAGCTGTGCCAGTCGAAGCAGCCGAAGAAGGCCGGGGTCAGCTTGCGCGGCGGGTCGACGTCGTCGTCCGAGCTCAGGACGTGGCCGATCTTGTTGGGGTACTCCTGGTGGACGCAGGCAAGGGCCAGGCGCGCGAAGGTCGCCTCGGAGGCCGCGTCGAGGCCGGACCCCTCCTCTGCGGCGGCACCGGAGCACAGCGTGAGGGCCAGGGGAATCACGAGCAGCCGCTTCACTTCGACACCTCGCGGCAGATGGTCGCAACCGACGCGGTTTCGGCGTAGCTCGACGCCATGGCCGCCAACGCCGCGGCGTGGACGTGGCCGGCGGTCACCGTCGTGCCCTCGAAGCTCAGGTCCCGGGTGGCGCAGGCGTCGTGGGCCACCGTCACCTCGAAGCCGAGGTCGGCCGCCGCCCGGACCGCCGCCTCGACGCACATGTGGGTCTGCATGCCCGCCACCACCAGGCGCTTCACCCCGAGCCCGCGCAGGGTCGCCGCGAGCTCGGTGTCCCGGAACGAGTTCGCGTGGTGCTTACCGATCACCGGCTCGCCGGGCTTCGGCAGCACGTCCGGGTGGATCCGGTACTGTGAGTCGATCTCCGTCGCGTCGGGGCGGTCGACGCCTTTGGGCAGGTGCTGGACGTGGACCACCGGCCGGCCCGCACGGCGGAAGCAGCCGAGAAGCTCACCCGCTCTGGCTGCGGCCTCGCCGGCGTTGACCAGCGGCACCATCCCCTCGGGGAAGTAGAAGGCCTGGATGTCGATGATCAGCAGTGCCGTCGTCTCCGGCGCCGTGGCGGGCTCCTCGGCCCCCACCGCCACCGCCCCCGTCAGGAGCATCCCTCCGACCGCCACCGTGACTAACCACGATCTGAAGCATCTCATCGGCGCCCTCCGACCGCACGAGTGTAGCGCGAACCGCCCACCCCCGCTCTCCCTCCCCAACTTGACAAACACTCCCCACAGCGTGCCAGGTACGGCGACTTGACAAACTCGGTGTCGATGCTGCGGCTAAAGGCACTGTGGCGAGTT
>DATHSO010000181.1:0-6998 GCA_035464095.1 Candidatus Methylomirabilota bacterium
GGACTGAAGACCGGCGCCTTCGACTACGTCCAGAAGCCCGCCAACTTCGACGAGCTCCTCGCCAAGCTCGAGGCCGCCCGGCAGCGCAAGGCCGAGCACGAGGAGCGAATCCGCCGCGCCGAGGCCCGGGCCCTCATCCGCTCGACCGGCGACATCTGACGGAGGCAGCCGTGGAGCCCAGGTACCAACAGCTGATGTGGCGCCTGACCCTGACCGGGCTCGCGGTCACCCTGATCCCGCTGTACGTCACCGGCGCCGCCATCTACCTCTACTTCGCCTCGGTCCAGGAGCAGAACCAGCGCTCCCAGCTCCACAACCTCGCCCTCAACCGGACCAACGCGGTGCAGCTCTTCCTCGCCGAGCGGATCTCCATGCTCGAGGTCCTGGCGCAGACCGCGCCCCTCGACCTCCTGACCTCGCCCGGCGAGCTCGGCGAGATCCTCGACATCCTCAACCAGCGCCAGCACAGCTTCGTCGACCTCGGCATCATCGACTCTCGTGGCGACCACCTCGCGTACGAAGGGCCCTACCCGCTGGAGGACCGCAACTACGGCGGCGAGCCGTGGTTCGAGGAGACCATGCTGCGGGGGGTCTACGTCAGCGACGTCTTCCTCGGCTTCCGGGGCGTCCCCCACTTCGTGATTGCCATCCGGCGGGACGACCGGTCGGCGCCCTGGGTGCTGCGGGCCACCATCGACTCGGAGGTCTTCACCCGCCTGGTCCGCAGCGGCCAGATCGGGCTCACCGGCAACGCCTACATCGTCAACCGAGCCGGCCAGTACCAGACGCCGCCGCGCTTCGGCGGCGAGGTTCTCGACCAGGCCCCGTTCAGCCCCAGCATCGCGCCCCCGGGGGTCAACGTGGTCTTCCGCGAGGACGAGAGCGGGCGGCGGGTGATGACCGCATTCGCCTGGATGACCTCCAAGGACTGGCTGCTGGTCATCGACCGGGACCCCTCCGAGCCGGCGGCGCCCCTGCGCCAGGCGCTGCGGATCGAGCTCATGGCCCTGGTGATCGCCTCCCTGCTGGTGGGCGGCGCGGTGGTCTTCCACACCCGCCAGCTGGTGGGCCGGCTCGCCGACGAGGACAGCAAGCGGGTCGCCACCGAAGCCCAGCTCGCCCACTCGGCGCGCCTGGTCTCCCTGGGCCGGATGGCGGCCGGCGTCGCCCACGAGATCAACAACCCCCTGGCTGCGATCGGCGAGCTGGCCGGGCTCATGGAGGACCTCATCGACGACCAGTTCCTGCGCAGCGTCCCCCACGCGGCCCTGTTCCAGGACAACGTCCGCAAGATCCAGACCCACGTCGACCGCACCCGCGACATCACCCACCGCCTGCTCGGCTTCGCCCGCCGCATGGAGCCCCACCGCGACAGCGTCAACGTCAACGACGTCGCCCGCGAGGCGCTGACCTTCATCGAGCGCGAGGCGGCCTTTAGGCAGGTCGAGCTGGTGCGCGAGCTCGACCCCGACCTGCCGATCATCACCAGCGACCGCGCCCAGCTCCAGCAGGTGGTGCTCAACCTCCTCAACAACGCCCTCGACGCGGTCTCGGAGGGCGGGCGGATCGTGGTCTCGAGCCGACCGGTCGACGACGGGATCGAGGTGGCGGTGGCTGACAACGGGACCGGCATTCCCGACGAGCTCCGCGACCGGATCTTCGACCCCTTCTTCACCACCAAGGCGCCCGGCGAGGGCAGCGGCCTCGGCCTGTCGATCTGTCATACCATCATGAAGGGGCTCGGCGGCACCCTGAGCTTCTCGAGCGCTCCCGGTCGGGGCACCACCTTCAGGGTCCGCCTGCCGAGGAGCTCCCCATGACCGCCGCGACGCGGGGAAAGGAGGCCGAGCCCATGCCCACACGGTTGCTCGTGGTCGATGACGAGGAGGACTTCCTGCGATCCATCGTCATGCGAATCGAGCTCCGCGGCATCGAGGTCCGCGGGGTGGACAGCGGCGAGGCGGCGCTCGACTACCTCAGGGAGCACCCCGACGAGGTCGACGTGATCCTGCTCGACATCAAGATGCCCGGCATCGACGGCCTGGAGACCCTGCGCCGGATCAAGGCCTGCTGCCCGTCGGTGGAGGTCATCGTGGTCACCGGCCACGGCTCCCAGGAGTTCAGCCGGATCGGCCGCGAGCTCGGCGCCTTCGACTACCTCATCAAACCGATCCGGCTCGACGCCATCCTGGAGCGGATCGAGGCCGCGACCCGGGCCCGTCGGACGTCGCGCGGCGGCTGAGCGGGTCTCGTCCGAACGCCATGAACGACACCCGGCCGCCGCGCGTGCTGCTGGTCGACGACGAGGTCGACTTCCTGACCAGCCTGTCCCAGCGCCTCCAGCTCCGGGGCGTGCCGACGCTGAGCGCCAGCAACGGCCCCGACGCCCTCGAGATCCTCGACCGCAAACCGGTGGACGTGGTGGTCCTGGACGTGCGGATGCCGGGGATGGACGGCATCGAGGCCCTGCGCCACATCAAGGAGCGCCACCCCCGGGTCGAGGTCGTCATGCTCACCGGCCACGCCGACCTGGACACCGCCTTCGAGGGCATGCGCTTCGGCTTCTTCGACTACCTGACCAAGCCGGTACAGCTACCCGAGCTGATCGCCAAGATCGAGGACGCCTTCCGGCGCCGCCAGGGCGAGGATGTGGCGGGCGGGGAGACCTTCACCGGCAAGCTCCAGCAGCACATGATCGTCGCCGACCGACTCGCCTCCCTGGGCGAGCTGGCGGCGAGCATCGCCCACGAGATCAACAACCCCCTCGCGGTCATCGCCGAGTCGGCGGGCTGGCTGCGGTCGCGGGCCTCCCGCGCCGAGGTCGGGCCCGACGAGCTGCGCGGCGCGGTCTCCCTCGCCCTGGACAAGATCGAGTCCGCCATCGACCGGGCGTCGCGGATCAGCCAGAACTTCCTGCGCTTCGCCCGGGCGCCGGACGCCCAGGTGCGCGACCTGGACCTGGGCGAGCTCGCGTCGGAGGTCCGCGATCTCACGGTGCGCACGGCCGCCCACGCCGACATCGAGGTCGCGGTGACCCGGGCCCCCGGCGCCGACCTGTCCCTGAGCTCGGACCCCTACCAGGTGCGCCAGGTCCTTCTCAACCTGGTCACCAACGCGATCCAGGCCATCGGCCGGGAGGGGCGGGTCGAGCTCGCGGTCGACGGCCGCCCCGACGAGGTCTCGGTCTCGGTGGTCGACGACGGGCCGGGAATCCCGCCCGAGCACCTGGAGCGGATCTTCGAGCCCTTCTTCACCACCAAGGAGGAGGGGCACGGCACCGGCCTCGGGCTCGCGGTGTCGCGGGGCATCGTCGAGAAGCTGGGCGGCCGGATCGAGGTTGACAACCGCCCCGGGTCGGGATGTACCTTTCGGCTGGTCCTGCCGCGGTCCAGGCCTTAAGGAGGAACCATGGCCATCCGAGTGCTCCTGGTCGACGACGAGGCGAGCTTCGTGGACACCCTCAAGCGGCGGCTGACCCTGCGCAAGCTCGACGTCCACACCGCCTCCAGCGCCGACGAGGCCTTCGAGGTCCTCGGCCGGGAGCCCCTCGACGTGGTCGTCCTCGACGTCAAGATGCCGGGCACCGACGGCCTCACCGCCATCAAGACCATCAAGCGCCACCACCCCCTGGTGGAGGTGATCCTGCTGTCCGGCCACGCCAACCTGGAGGCCTCGGTGGGCGGCATGGCCCTGGGCGCCTTCGACTACCTGCTCAAGCCGGTCCGGATCGACGATCTGGTCTACAAGATCGAGGACGCCCACCGCCGCAAGCAGCTCCAGGAGGAGAAGATCCGCGCCCTGAAGGCGACCGCCGCCGGGGCTCCGCCGGGCGAGGGCTGAGCCGGTGGCGACGAGCCCTGACAGCTCGCGCTGCCGCTGACGGTGGACCCGGTCGGCTCCCTCCGCCGGCTCTTCGAACGGCTCACCGGTCGCCGCCGGCCCGAGCTGTCCCCGGCCGAGGCCGAGCGCCTGACGACCCTGTTCCAGGAGCGCTACCACAGCTTCCGCCAGCTCCTCGCCGCCAACGGCACGGCCCTGGAGGCCATGGCCGTGCTCGAGCACACCGCGGCCGGCCACCGGCCCTTCGGGATGGACCTGGTGGTGTCCCACGCGACCTCGGTGACGGTCCAGGTCTACCAGATGATCCGCTACCTCGACGCCCTGGCGCCGGACACCTACGGCGAGCTGTACGGCCGCTTCGACGACATCCGCGGCCGGCTCGAGACGGTCCTCGACCGCTCCGGGCGACGGGCCGGGGGGCCGCTGGTCCGACCCCTGGCCGAGCTCGGCCGCGACGACGCGGCCGTCGTCGGCGCCAAGATGGCCAACCTCGGCGAGGCCCGCAACCGGCTCGGGCTGCGGGTGCCCTCCGGCTTCGTGATCACCGCGGCCGCCTTCGAGCGCCTGCTCGAGCACAACGACCTCGCCCCCGAGATCCGGCGGCTCATCCAGGCCACCGAGATCGAGCGTTCCGACGCGCTGTTCGCCCTGAGCTCCCGGATCCAGCAGCTCATCGCCTCGGCCGAGGTCCCGCCGGAGATCCGCGACGCCGTGGATGGGGCCGTGGCCGAGGTGCTCGCCGAGGCCGGCGGGCCGGTCGGGCTCGCGGTCCGGTCGAGCGCCCTGGGCGAGGACTCGGCCGAGACCTCCTTCGCCGGCCTCTACCGCTCCCAGCTCAACGTCCACCCGGTCAACGTGCTGGCCGCGTACCTGGAGGTCGCCGCCAGCACCTACACCCCCCAGGCGATGGTCTACCGCCGGCTGCACGGCCTGCGCGACGAGGACGTGGAGATGGCGGTGGGCTGCATGGCCATGATCGACGCGTCGGCCGGCGGCGTCGCCTACACCGCCGACCCGCAGGACGGGAGCGACCGGCGGGTGAGGATCAGCGCCGCCGTCGGGCTGCCCAAGGCGGTGGTGGACGGCCGTTTCGACGCCGATGCCTTCGTGGTCGACCGGGAGGACCTGGGCATCGTCGAGCGCCAGATCGTCGACCAGGGGACCGCCTTCGTGCTCCGCCCCGGCGAGGGCATCGACCGCCGCCGGCTGGCCCCAGACCAGGCGGAACGCCCGGCGCTGTCCGACGACCAGGTCGTCGCGGTCGCCCGGCTCGCCCTCGAGCTGGAGGCCCACTTCGGCCGGCCCCAGGACGTGGAGTGGGCCCTCGGGGGGGACGGGGAGTTGGTCGTGCTCCAGTGCCGGCCCCTGCGGCGGGCCCGGGTGGTCGAGGGCGGCCCGGCCATCGACGGCGAGCCGCTGGTCAGAGGCGGGGTGTGCGCCAGCCCGGGCGTCGCCGGCGGCCCGGTGGCCTGGGTGCGCTCCGACCGGGAGGCCCTCAAGATGCCCGACGGGGCGGTCCTGGTGGTGGACGTTCCCGACCCGAGGTGGGCCGCGCTGCTCGACCGAGCCGCCGCGGTGGTGGCCGAGCACGGCGGTATCGCCGGCCACCTGGCGACGGTGGCGCGGGAGATCGGCGTGCCCGCTCTGTTCGGGGTCGGCTCCCTCGCCGCGCTGCACCGAAGCGACGAGGTGACGGTGGACGCCGACGGACGAGCGGTCCACGCCGGCCGCTTCCCAGAGGTCGAGGCGGCGCGGGCGAGCGAGCGCCGCGACCTGATGGCGGGCAGCCCGATCCGGCAGACCCTGGAGGAGGCCCTGGCCCTGATCGCGCCCCTCAATCTCACCGACCCCTCCTCCACCGAGTTCCGGCCGGCCAACGTCCGCACCCTGCACGACATCACCCGCTTCTGCCACGAGCAGGCGGTGCGCGAGATGTTCGCTTTCGGCCGCGACCACGCCTTCCCCCGCTACGCCGCCAAGCAGCTCCACCACAACGTGCCCATGCAGTGGTGGGTGCTCAACCTGGACGACGGCTTCACCGACGAGGTGACCGGGAGGTACGTGCGCCTCGACGACATCGCCTGCGAGCCCATGCACGCCCTCTGGCAGGGCATGGTGGCCGTGCCCTGGGAGGGACCGCCGGCGCTCAGCGGCGCCGGCATGGCGTCGGTGCTCTTCGAGGCGACCCGCAACCCGGCCCTGTCGACCCCCTTCAGGAAGCCCTACGCCCAGCGCAACTACTTCATGGTGTCCAGGAGCTTCATGAACCTGCAGTCGCGCTTCGGCTTCCACTTCTCGTCGGTGGAGACCCTGGCCGGCGAGCGCGACAGCGAGAACTACCTGGTGTTCTCGCTCAAGGGCGGGGCCGCCGATCTGGAGCGCCGCGCCGCCCGCGCCCGACTCATCGCCGACATCGTCGCGGCCCGGGGATTCGAGGTCAAGGTCATCGAGGACACCATCACCGCCCGGGTCGCCGCCGCGCCCCAGGACACCGTGCTGCAGCACATCCGCACCGTGGGCTACCTGCTCATGCACACCCGGCAGCTCGACATGGTCATGGGCGACCCCCGCTCCGTCGAGCGCTACCGCGCCAAGCTCACCGCCGACATCGACCGGCTCTCGGGCGACTGACTCCCCCGTCCGCGTCCGCGGTCGTTTCCGATTCCGTTTACGTGCCCGTGCCCGTGCCCGTGCCCGTGCCCGTGCCCGATGGCAGCGGCAGCGGCAGCGATCGGCGCCTCCGGGAAGCGCGGGCAGGGCGCCTCCACCGGGACGTGCCAGGTTCGGCATTGTGCCGGCACCCTTGGCCTCGAGGCCGCGCGGGCCCGGTGCCTGGCTCTCCTTTCGTCCGACGAAAGGGTGCCTGGCACCGCTCCCATCGCGTCTCGGGAAGCTCCCGTTCCCGCAACGAGGCAGGCCGCCGCTCGATGAGCCGGCGCGGTCGCAGCCCTCCCCCTCAACCCCCGCGCGACCGCGCCGGCTCATCGACGCTGGGACGCCACAGGCGGCCCAGAAGGCCGGTGCTCCGGGACTCACGTCCACGCGCCCAGCGGCAGGGTCAGCGGCAGGGTCAGCGACAGCGGCAGCGGCATCGGCAGCGATCAGCGTCCGGACCCGGCCCGCTCGGCGCGTCCGACGCACCGCCGCAATTCGTCCGA